>JAEVYR010000176.1 GCA_023392645.1 Chloroflexota bacterium
GAAGGGCACCCATGAAAGCGCGGTCCGCGTGACGGCCAGCAAACGCCGGCGGGCGTCGGCGGTGGGCGTAGTTCGATCCTGACCAGCCGCGGAAACGCGGACGGCGAACGCAAGGCGACGGGAAGCCATGCACTGCTCCGTTGGGCGCAACCCGTATCCGATGGCTCGGATGCGGGCGGGTGTTGCATTCATGCCCCAACGGGAAGACTGGCGGTCAGGATGAGCGGGGCCTGTACTTACGTTAGCCTACCTCGGCGGGTGCGACAAGTGTCCGTTCACTGTATATTGCGATATTCTCGGCGATGATCGGACGTTCGCGAGAATCGGAGCTGGATGACCATGAAGATTCGCCGCATCGATCCGCAAGGTGGGTACGATCGCTGGGCCGAGACCTACGACGCGACGCCGAATCCGGTCGTCGCCTTCGACGAGCGCGTCACGCCGGCGCTGATCGAGCCGCGGCGGGACGAGCGAATCCTCGATGCCGGCTGCGGCACCGGGCGCCACATCGGCCGCCTGCTGGCGGCGGGCGCGACGGTGACCGGGATGGACTTCTCGGCGGGAATGCTGGCGGTCGCGGCGGCGCGATACCCGGAGGTCGACCTCGTCGAGGCGGACCTGCAGGCGCGGTGGCCGTTCGATGACGGCGCGTTCGACGCGGTGCTCTGCGCGCTGGTGGGCGAGCACCTGGACGATCTCGACACTGTCGCGGGCGAGATGCGCCGGGTGATCCGGCCCGGCGGCCGGGCGGTGTTCAGCGTCTACCACCCAGCGATGTCGGCGGCGGGGAAAGAAGCGCATTTCGCGCGGGACGGGATCGAATACCGGCTGGGCGCGGTGCATCACGAACTGGCGGAGTACCAGGCGGCATTCGAGACGGCGGGATTCGGGGCGATCGACATGAGCGAGCACGCCGGCGACGATGCGCTGGCGGCGCTCAACCAGGATTGGGAGCGCTATCGCGACTTCCCGATGCTGGTGGTCTTCCGGATGACGACGCCCGAGTGAGACCGGTCACTCGCGCAGTGGGCGGGCGCCGAGGGCAACGATGCCGGTGGTGACGAGGGTGAAGGCAACCAGGATCGCCAAGTAGAACGAGTAGCGCAGGTGAAAGACGTGGTCGTCGAGCGGCCAGAGGAACGCCGTCTCGGCGGTCGCGGAATCGCGCAGGATGTGCGTGAGCATGGCGATGCCGAGCGAGAGCAAGAACACGCGCAGCCAGGGGATGACGAGGCCGATCGCGATCAGCGCGAGGGCGGGTCCGAGGGTGTGCAGCAGCCCGCGCGAGCTGTCGCCGAGCCGCTCCATCGCGCCCTCGCGAATCATGAGGTAGTCGGCATCGGCGATGATCGCGCCGAAGGCGACCATCACCCAATTGACAGGGAATCCGAGCGCGCGGATGGCGGCGAAGATCACCAACGCGGTGAGGATGTGGGCGCTCCAGTCGACCATCGCGTGAAAGAGCAGCCCCTCCTCGCCACGGAGGCGGAGGTCGACGCCCATGATGACGACCATCGCCGGCGCCATGAGGATCGCGAGGAGCCGCACGACGATTTCCGACGGCGGCACGGTGACGGTGATCGCGGGGCGGCGGTCGGTCATCGGCGGGCTTGATGTGAAGGAGCGGTCGATCGCGGCCACAGGCAGGCTCCGGGTTGCGGGAGCGCCCGGTCGCGCTCCCCTGCTCGGTCAGGATTCAGGATACCGAGCCAACCTGACAGGAGCCTGAAGCGCAACAGCGTCACCCCTGCCCTCGCGCCACGCGCCGGCGGTGCAGCCATGCCGCCCCCTGGGCGGGCATGCGGCTGGCGCCATAGACGACGACGCGCCGCAGGTAGGACGCGAGCTGGAGCGGCGGTCGCGGAAAGGCGTTGAACGGCGCTTCAAGGTAGATGGTCGCGCCAATCGGTTCGGGCCAACGATGGGACAACATGCCGAGCAGGCCGCGGGAGTCGAGGTCGCTGAACACGGCGGGAGGCGGGCGCTCACCCTTCTCCCAGCGGTCGAATACGGCGGGGATGAGCCAGCCAGGCAGCGTGTCGGCGGCGCCGGGAACCGGCGAGTCGTCGATGCGCGCGCCGAGAAGGGCGTTCGCGAGGCCGAGCGCGGTGATGACCCAGCCGCGACGGCGGCGATTGGCGCCGAGGGCGAGCTCCCAGTCGAAGTCGACCGGTCGCGATTCGAGCATCAGAGAGACGTCGCAGAGCCAGAGCGGTCGCAGGCAGGCGTGCCGCATGAAATGGTGGGCCAGCACGTGGAGCTGGAGCTCCGGCCCGAGCACGCGGACAGACGTGCCGTCGATGTCGATCATTTTGGTAAAGTCGCGGAAGTCGGAACGTGGCAGATCGACCCACATGTCGTCGTGGTGAAGATCGACGCTAACGGCGATTCCGTTTCGCCGGGCGGCGGCGATGGCGCGTTTGGCCCGATCGAACTCGTCCGGCCGGACGACGAGGTCGATATCGCCAGAGAGTCGCACGACGTCGGCCGGGTACCGGCGGCTGACGGAGAGTCCCTTGAGCAGCACCGGCTCGATGCCGGCGTCGCGAAGAACGGTCACCGCCTCGGTGACTCGCGCTGGCGCGCCGGCGTTGCGCTCGCGTTGCTGGCGGTAGCCGTATTCCAGCGCCATGGCGGCGGCGCCGAGATCGTCGCGATCGCGCAAACGGGGCCAGACGAGGCCGACGCCACCGAGGTCGACGAGATGCGGCAGGATGGCGGCAACCTCCTGCAGCGAAAGATCCAGCGGCGCAGCGGCAGCCCGCCAGGCGCCGGCGTAGGCGCGACGCATCACCTCGCCCAGGCGGACCTTCTCGTCGGGAGATGGCCTGGCATGAATTTGTCGTTCCGCGATTGCCAAAGCTCGAGTTTCTCCGACACAACGAGGGGCCGAGCTGTCTCGAGAACCAACGATACCAGTATCTCATGTCCGCCGGAGGGCGCCGGCCAACTAGCCCGCCACGACAACAGGGCCGGTGCGATCTCGCACCGGCCCTGTAGCATCACCACTGCGTGACTGAGGAATCTAGTCCCCACCGCCACCGGTGGTACCGTCAGTCGTCCCGTCGGTGGTGCCACTTTCGGTCGTGCCGGTGCCCTCGGTGCTGCTCGTACCGGTGCCCTCGGTGCTGGTCGTGCCAGCGCCATTGCCATTGCCGTTGGTGGTGCCACCGTTGTTGCCGGTGTTATTGCCATTGCCGTTGTTGGTGCCACCGTTGTTGCCGGCGGCCTGCTCCGCTGCGGCTTGCTCGGCAGCGATGCGGTCGGCTTCGGCCTGCTCCGCTGCGGCTTGCTCGGCAGCGATGCGGTCGGCTTCGGCC
>JAEVYR010000230.1 GCA_023392645.1 Chloroflexota bacterium
CGTTGACGCCGACCGTGCTCGCCGACGCCAGCGGGTTGCGTGTCACGGCCTGTAACAGCACCCCGGCGATGCCGAGCGCCGCCCCGGCGACGATGCCGGCCACGACCCGTGGCAGCCGCGCGTAGCGCACCACCTGATGCTCGGGGCTGGCATCGGGCTGGAAGATCGCGCGTACGATCTCCTCCGGCGCGATCGTCGCCATTCCCTGGCGGATGTGCACGATCACGAGCAGCACCAGCAGAATCGCGCCCGCGCCGAACACGACTGCGGCTCGCCCTATCCGCGATCGGGCGAGCTCGTTGCCGGTGGTGGTCGGTGTCGCCGTCGCCTGCATGTCTACTTCGTCAGGAAGCTGGCGAGCGTCTTCTCGACGATGACCTCGATCGAGCGCGGTCCGCCGAAGGTCCAGGTGTCGCCGCCGAGCGGGTAGGTGCGACCCTCCTGCACGAAGGTCAGGCTGTTCCAGATCGGGTCCTCGGCCAACTGCTCCTTGAAGATGTTGTCGGCATCCTGGACGATATAGAAGAAGTTGGCGTCGGCCACCTCGACCAGCGCCTCGACTGTTACCGTGTCAAAGCCGCTGGTCGCGCCCTCGCCTTGCCAGGCGTTTTCGAGCCCGAGCTCGGTCAACGTCTGCCCGATCTGCGAATCGTTGGAGAAGATCCGCATCGTTGGCACGTTCTCGGAGGTGAACGCCTGCACCACCACAAACGGTGCGCCCGCCTCGCCAGCCTGCGCGATTGCGGCAGCCCCATCGGCGATCGTCTGCTCGACCTCGGCGATGACTGTGTCAGCAGCCTCTGCATGACCCAGGGCCTCGGCGATGAGCCGGAAGCTTGCCCAGTTGTGCGCCAGCGGCGGCTCGTCGTCGCCGATCACGTCGGCCGGGATCATCAGCGTTGGCGCGATGTCCGTGAGCGAGTCGTAGATCGGCTCGTGGCGTCCCTCGGATGACAGGATCAGGTCCGGCTCCAGCGCGGCGATCGACTCCAGGCTTGGCTCCAGTCGCTGACCCACATCGGCGACATCGGCAGAGAGCTCGAGTGGCACGTTCACCCACGTGTTGTAGCCGTCAACGTCGGCGATGCCGGCCGGCTGCACGCCGAGCGCAAGCACGTTCTCGACCAGGCTCCATTCGAGCGCGACCACGCGCTCCGGCGCCTGCGGCAGCTCGAGTGTGCCCATCGCGCCCTCCACGGTGATCGGCCCGGCAGCGGCGGGAGAGGCGTCCTGGGCGATGCCGGTTCGCGGCAGCAGAGCGCTGGCGGCGAGTCCGGCGGTGGTGATCATCACGGTGCGGCGAGTGAGGCGGTTCATGCGTTGTCCTTCCTGATGGTGAGCTGCTACCGAGCGCCGGCGTGGTGCCGGCCGATCGTTGCGAACCGGCGCGATGCCGGCCCGGAAACGCGTGCGTTGCTGACCTCCTTCGGACATGGCCCGGCCCGTCCCCGCGTGTCGCGAGGGTGACCGGAACGTCGTTTCAGGGAAAGATCCTGGTCAGTTGGCGCTCATCGCCGGCATCAGCGGCAGTTGCTGGCGGGACGCCGGGCGAGCGCCGCCGCGCAGTGGGCAAAAGCCGTTGGGCAGGCAGACCGGCACCTGGCCGAGCGGATGCTGGATGACGCAGCACTCGATCCCGAATACGTCGCGGATCGCGTCGGGCGTCATCACGTCGGCCGGCGTCCCCTCCCGGACCACCGCGCCGTCGCGCAGCATCACCATGCGGTCGCTGTAGGCAGCGGCCTGGTTGAGGTCGTGCAGCACCCAGCCGACGGTGATGCCGTGCTCGAGGTTGAGGTCGCGCACCAGTGCCAGCACGTCGATCTGGTAGTGGATGTCGAGGTAGGTGGTCGGCTCGTCGAGCAGCAGCACGTCGGTCTTCTGTGCCAGCGCCATCGCGATCCACGCTCGCTGCCGCTCGCCGCCGGAAAGCGTGTCGACTTCTCGGTCCCGGTACGAGTCGAGGCTGGTGATCGCGATCGCCCAGTCGACCGCCTCCTGATCCTCGGCCGAGGCGGATCGCAGCAGTCCCTGGTGCGGGAAGCGACCGTAGCCGACCAGCTCGCGTACCGTGATGCCTGCGGGAGCCAGCGGCGCCTGCGGCAGGATCGCCAGCTTCCGTGCGATCTCCTTCGTCCTGGCCCGCTGAATGTCGGTGCCGTCGAGGAGGATGCTGCCCTTGGCCGGCTTGAGCAGCCGGGCGAGCGAGCGCAGCACGGTGCTCTTGCCGCAGCCGTTCGGACCGACGATGGCCGTCACCTGCCCGCGGGCGAGGCCGAGGGAAAGCTCGTCGACGATGGTGCGATCGCCGTAGCCGAGTCGCAGCCGATCGGTGATCATGGCCGGTGTTTCAGTCGCCACACGCGCTCCTGGTCAGAGTGGGTCGGTTGCCGTCAGGCTTCTCCGGGCATTTCAGACCACGCTGGTCGGGAATGCTCTTAAACCCTACCCGTGGAGTCGGGATTGCGCAAGTCGTGGTGCCACTCCAGTTTTGGAAGTTGCTGCAATCCGCGAAAGGCGGGCCGATCGCGAACCCGGGCAATTCGTGCGGGCGCAACCGCGCGACAGGCCGTAAGATGTGCCAAAGAAACGAGCCGCGACGGCGGCGCGCGATCGGGACAGGGACGGATGAGGGCGCTCAGCCTGGCGGGAAGGCATCTGGATTTCGGGCGGGATATCCGCCTGTTCCTGGCCTACACGTTTCTCGCCAATATCGGCTTCGGCGTCTTCGCCCTCATCTTCAACCTCTACGTGTACGCGCTCGATTTCCGCGAAGACGCGATCGGCGTGTTCAACTCGGTCCAGACCTTCTCGATGGCCGCG
>JAEVYR010000256.1 GCA_023392645.1 Chloroflexota bacterium
CCGCCCGGGTGGCCAGCCGGACAGGCTGCTCGCCGGCCAGGAACTCGGATTCGCCGCGTCTGACGTCCGCTTCGGCGGCGGCGACCGCAACGCTCCGGTCACGTACGACATTCCGGAGAAGCGGACGACCGTGCATTGGGTCGAGCATCCTCACCTGCGGCCGTCAGCGGTGCGGGCGCGCGGCGGCACGCACAACACCGCCGCCAACGAGTGGTTTCTCGATGAGATCGCCCATGAAACCGGCGTCGACCCGGTGGAGCTGCGGCTGGAGATGCTCGATGACCCTCGCGCGGTGGCCGTGGTCGAGGCGGCCGCCGCGCGGGCGGGCTGGGGCGATCCGGTGCCGGTCGTCGCGAGGATGATGACCGGCCGGGGCGTCGCCTTTGTGCGGTACGAGCTGGATCACGCATGGGTCGCGACGGTGGCGGAGGTCGCGGTCGACCCGGCGACGGGCGAGGTGCGGGTGATGCGGGTGGTGGTGGCGCATGATTGCGGGCGGATCGTGAATCCGGACGGCGTGCGCGCGCAGGTCGAGGGCAACGTCATCCAGGGCGTCAGCCGGGCGTTGAAGGAGGCGGTGACCTGGGGCGCGCGCGAGGTCACCAGCCTGACGTGGGCGGAGTATCCGATCCTGACCTTTCCGGAGGCGCCGGAGATCGAGGTGGTGCTGATCGACCGGCCGGAGGAGCCCTCGCTGGGGGCGGGGGAGCCGGCGATCTGCACGGTGCCGGCGGCGATCGGCAACGCCATCTTCGCCGCCACCGGCGTTCGTCTCCGCGAGCTGCCCTTCACGCCGGATCGCGTTCGCGCCGCGTTGCACGAGACGTGACGGCGCGTTCAGCGAACCATCAGTCGAAGGGGCGCGGCCCTTGAGCGTCGGCGACGCCGACCGAGGGCTCCGCGCCCGTCCGGGCAGGTAGCGAATTAACCGCCTGCGCTAATTGACCGGGTCGGTGCAGTTGCCCTCGATGCACTGGCCGCTCGGACACACGTTGCCGCAGAAACCGCAGTTGTTTGCGTCGTTCATCAGGTCAGCACCGCCGCAGTCGTCCACCTGACCGCCGCCGTTGGGGACGCAGGTGCAGGTGTCGACGTCGAGCGTTTCGCCGTCGCCGCAGGTCATGTCGCCGCAGCCGTTGTCGTCGGGCACGTTGCATTCGCTGTGGCAATGCGGCTCGGGATCTGACCCGCAGGTGTTGACGATGAACCCGTCGCCCTCGCCGCAGCCCGCCGACATGCAGCTGTAGGTGCACTCGCAGAAGCCGCCGTTGCAGGTGATGCTGTCCGGCGTCAGGCCGGGCGCGCCTTCGCAGCAGACCCCGTTGCAGACGACTCCGCTGGCGCAGCCGCTGGTATCGCCGCCGCCTCCCGAGGTGTCACCGCCATTGCCACCTCCGGCGACCTGGGTTGGAGGCTGCGTTGCCGTAGTGCCGGGGTTGGTGGTTCCGCCCGCCGGGTTGCCGGTCGCCACACCGCCGCTGGTGCCCGTGGTGCCGCCGGTCGCGCCGCTGGCGACGGCGTGCCACTCGCCGAGATCACCGTTCTGCGGGCCGGTCAGCGAGCCGTCGATGCGGCCCGAGCAGGCGGCGATTGCCTGCTCGCCGGTGCCGACCGCGACGAGCACGCGGCCGCTGGCGTCGGTCAGGCGCAGGTTCAGCGCGCGACCCGTCGCCTGGCCCACCACCGTCATGGTGGTGCCGTCGGCCAGGGTCAGCTGTCCCTGGTCGATCGCGCCGTCGCCGCCGGGCGAGATGGTCAGCGTCCCCGAGAGCTCGCCGGGGGTCGACGCGCCGGGGACCAGCATCACGCCGGTGTCGGGGCCGAGCCGGACGTTGCCGGTCCAGGTCATCGTGCAGGTGCCCTGTGCCGCCGCGTCCGGAGCGGCCTTGAACCCGAGCACGGCGAGGAGACCGCCGCCGGCGAGACCGCGGATGGCGTCGCGCCGGGTGGTGGCGGTGGCGGTGCGGCGGGTGAGCGCGTCGAAGCGATTCGGATCCATGACCGACCTCCGAGGATGGCATCGAGCGGACGCGAGAATGACGCGACCGGGACATTCATGGGAACCCGGCATATCGTAGCGATTGGCATCTCGCGACACATACGACGGCTACTGCCGAATACGCATGCGGCACCGGCAACACACCCCTTCGGGTCATGTCCCGCGCGAACTCACGGCCAGGTCAGGGCGTTGCCACGTCGATGGTGACCGGGTGGGCCAGCTGGCCGCGCACTCCGGAGCGGTGGCGGCGCGGTCAGCCGGAGGCGCCGGAGGGGCGCTGGAGTGTCTGCGACGAGGCGATGATCGGAGATGTGGTGGGGGGCGCCCGGTTCCACGGGAGATACCGGGCGCGGGCGCGAGGCGATCCCGGTGTCGATCGGCGAAACCGACAGCCCGGGCGCTGCCTCCATCGGGCCGCACCCGGGCGCGAGGCTGGGTTTTGGTGAGCCTATGGGATCGTGGCGGTCAGCAGCGGCTCGATCTCCTTCAGCAGGATGTCGAGCTCGCGGTGGTTCTCCGCGTCGAGATGACCGGCGCCGGGGACGCGCGTCTTCGCCGAGGCGATCACGCCGCGCCGCAGCAGGACCTCCTTGTAGATCGTGAACGAGAACATCGCCTCGTAGTTGAGCAACGGCAGCAGCATCGTGTGCAGGCGCCGCGCCTCGTCCGCGTCGCCGGCCTCGAGCGCGTCCCAGATCTTGACGTGGGCGTCGGTGACCTCGCAGGCCGGCATGGTGCCGCAGGCGCCGCGCCGGTATTCCTCCAGCATGTACCGCCCGGCCATGCCGCCCATCACGCCCTTGAGGTCGTCGCCGGCCAGCTCACGCACGGCCGTGATCACCTGTGGCGCGTGAGCGGTCTCTTCCTTGATGTAGTCGCCACCGGGGATCTCGGCCCGC
>JAEVYR010000264.1 GCA_023392645.1 Chloroflexota bacterium
TTGGGCGGCTCGGGCAGGCGCTGAACGCGATGCTGCACCAGATCGAGGGGGCGCTGCGGGCCCGCGCCGCCAGCGAGGATCGGCTGCGGCGGTTCGTGGCAGACGCCGCACACGAGCTGCGCACGCCGCTGACATCGCTGCGGGGCTACGCCGAGCTCTACCGGCAGGGGGCGCTGCCGGACGACGCCAGCGTCGCCGCGGCCATGGCCCAGATTGAGTCGGAGGGCGGGCGCATGGCGCGCCTGGTCGAGGATTTGCTGCTGCTGGCGCGGCTCGACCAGCAGCGGGGGCTGGAGCTGGAGCCGCTGGATGTCGCCGCCGTGGCGGAGGACGCGATCGCCGCGTTCCGGGCAGCGCAGCCGGGCTGGCCGGTGACGCAGGAGATCGACGGCGCCCTGATCGTTCGCGGCGACCGGCTCCGGCTGCGCCAGGTGCTCGATAACCTGCTGGCCAACGTGCGGATGCACACGCCGCCCAACACGCCGGTGGAGGTGTCGGTGCGGCGGGAGGGTGACCGCGCGGTCGTGGCGGTGGCAGATCAGGGCCCGGGCATCGCGCTGGAGGATCGGGTGCGGATTTTCGACCGATTCTGGCGGGGCGGCTCGCCGAGGTTGCGGAGCCACGGCGGCACCGGGCTGGGGCTGGCGATCGTGGCGTCGCTGGTGGAGGCGCACGGCGGCACGATCGACGTCGCGAGCGAGCCGGGGCAGGGGACGACGTTCACCATCCGCCTGCCCCTGGCCGAAACGGCGTAGCGCCACCGCGTAGACCCGGGCCTCGATCAACCGGCGTAGTGCCGCCCCTGTGGCGGCTGTTGGCGGCAGCCAGCCCGTAGACCCGGGTCCAGGTGCCCCGGGTGCGCCAGCAATGTCCCGCGCACCTCGGCGCGCGCTACAGGCTGTCGTCCGGGTGGCAGCGCTTGCAGGCGCGGTAGCCGGCGGCGCGGGCATCCTCGACGGTGTCGTAGAAGCGGACGTTCTTCCGCAGCGGCCGGCGCGCCGGGCAGCCGACGCGGCAGTAGATGCCGGTGCTGGCGACGGCGATCACGAACGGACCGGTCGCGCTGGTGTCGCGGTCGACCATCGCCTGCCAGCGGGCATCGTCTTCCAGCGCGAGGGAGACGGGAACGGTGGGGTCGGTCGGGGCGTGCAGATGGACCATGCGGCGTTCTCCTCAAGCGCGATTAGGACGCTGACGATGAGACGCGCGACCGGTCGGGACGTGAGATCGGAGCCAGGCCGGACGTGACATGGAACGTTCGCATCACCGCGTAGTGCCGCCCCTGTGGCGGCCTCGCTTGCGATTGGCACGACGTGAGCTTGACCTCCCATGAGTCGAATCCGGACCTTCCGTCCAGCGCGCCATGCGCGGGCGCCGGCGACGTGGCGGCCACTGGGGCGCGGCTGCCGATTGGTCTGTGCACACATAACACAGCGGCAGGGCGATGGACGGGAGGATCACACATGCCACACGGCGTCGGCGAGGTCGTCGAGGGAGGCGAGCGCGTCCAGGTCGACTGTCGTTCCGACGTGTTCCAGCACGTTGAACTCGTGCAGCAGCGTCATCACCATCGCCCGGTGAGCGAACGCGGCGGAGCGGTGGTCGGGCCACTCACACGCCTCCAGGAACGCTCGCAGCATCGGCCGGTCGCCGTGGAGGAGACCGAGATGCAGCGCGGGCAGCTCGTAGTACCGGTCCCCGATGCGGGCGTCACCCCAGTCGATCACGCCGCGAATCGCCCAGCCGGTTTCCGATGCCTCGCCGATGAGGTGGTGGCCATGGAGATCGGCGTGGACCAGCGACGGCGGGCCGTCCGGGATGTGATAGCCGGCGACGTACCCCTGGATCTGCCGCAGCATCCGCTCCGGCAGCGTGCCCCACGCTCGGTGACGATCGGCGACGCCCCGGCGCTGGCCCTCGATGAACGCGGTCCAGTCCGGCCAGTCGCCGCCGAGGGCGGTGCCCGCCGGGATGCGGAGGGCGTGAACGTCGCGCAGCATCCGCCCGAGGTCGCTGGCGACGGCGAGGCGCTCAGCCGCCGGCAGGTCCGGACCGGCGGTCGCGAACGGCTCGCCCGCGACGAACCTGGTGACGAGGTAGCGCCACTCGGGCTCGCGAGACAGCACGCCCGCCGCGGCGACGTTCGGGGCCGGGATGGCCAGCCCGCTGGTGGCGATCAGCCGGGCGACGTCGCGCTCGACCGCCCAGCCGCGCGGCCCATCGAACGGGACGCCGAAGAGCTTCACGACATGGCTGCGGTCGAGGATGAAGGTCGGGAAGGTGCCCGGCTCGCCCATGCCGATCTCGCCGGCCGGGAGGCCGTGCGCCGCGGCGATCAGCGCGACGTACGGGCGCCAGAAGTCGAGATCGACGAATCGCGCGCCGTATTCCTCCGGCGAAACGGCGAGGGTGTCGCGCGGGGCGGGGGAGGCAACCGGCACGAGCGGGAGTATGGAGTCAAAATCGCTCATGATGACCCCGGGTGATCGCGATGCCAGCGCGACCTCTCGTAAGGGAGGGTCGCGTGTCCTGTCCCCACATCCCGATGGACGACGAGGGCGGCCACAAGGGCCGCCCGTACAATGATCTTCGGAACACGGCGCGTGCTCTGGCTACCGCTCGTCGATGGGGACGTACTTCTTGTCGGTGGGGCCGACGAACTCCGACGCCGGGCGGATGAGGCGGTTGTTGTTCGCCTGCTCCAGCACGTGCGCGGTCCACCCGACCGAGCGTGACACGCCGAAGGTCGGCGTGAACATGTCGCCCGGCAGCCCGACCGCCGAGAGCACCGCCGCCGAGTAGAACTCGACGTTCGTGTAGATCTTCCGGTCCGGCTTGCGCTCGGCCAGCATCCGCAGCGCCGTCTCCTCGGTCTTTTTCGAGAGCTCGAAGAACTCCGGCGTGCTCGCCGTCTCCGCCATGTCCCGCAGGATCTCGGCGCGCGGGTCCTCCGCCCGGTAGACGCGGTGGCCCAGCCCCATGATCCGCTCGCCCGTGTCGAGCGCGTGGGTCAGCCTCGGCTCGACGTTGTCGGCGGTGCCGATCTCGTTGAGCATGTCGAGCACCAGGGCGGGTGCGCCGCCGTGGAGCGGTCCCTTCAGCGCGCCGATCGCGCCGGTGATCGCCGAGACGAGGTCGCTCGTGGTCGACGCGATCACGCGGGCGGTGAACGTCGACGCGTTCAGCCCGTGGTCGGCCAGCAGGATCAGGTAGGTCTCCAGCGGCTTCCAGTGCTTCTCCTGCGGCACCTCGCCGTGCATCTGGTAGAGATAGTTCTGGGCGGTGTTGAGGTCGGGGCGACCCTGGATCGGCTCCTTGCCCTCGCGCAGGCGGTAGAACGCGGCGAGGATCGCCGGGAAGCGCGCCGACACCGCGATCGCCTGGTCGAGATCGGGGTGGAAGGTGAAGGTGTTCGGCTCCAGCGCGCCGAGCATCGAGACGCCGGTGCGCAGCGCGTCGAGCGGCAGGGCGTCCTTCGGCAACTGGCGCAGCGTTTCGATCACGCCGTCGGGGAGCTGGCGGTTCTCGCCGAGCTTGCGCTCGAACTCGTCCAGCTCGGCGCGGGTGGGCAGATGCCCCATCCAGAGCAGGTAGGCGACCTCCTCGAACGAGGCCTTCCCCGCCAGCTCGTGGATGTCGTAGCCGCGGTAGACGAGTCGGCCCTCGTCACCGAAGACGTGGCTGAGCTCGGTTTGCGCCGCGACCACCCCCTCCAGGCCGTTGGGCCTGGGGAGCTGGGCGGTATTCGCGGTCTCGGTCATGAACGGATCCTCCTCCGTGGGCCGGTCGAGATGGACATCGGTGATCCGGCGCCGGCCGCGCGCGTCGTCTCGACGACGCCGGCAGCCCGCGAGTCGGGGCGGCACATAGCGTCGACGGACCATCCACCGATCGATCATATCGGGTAATCCTACCAAACGTCGCCCCGCCCGGATATGGAATCTGCACAAGGCGCGCGGATCCATCGCCCGGCTGGCACGCGGGGTGCGGGACCGGCTGGAGTGACCGCTCGTCCCAGCGTTCTTCAGGAGGTACGCCATGATCGTCCGATTCGCCCTTGGTCCCCTTGTCGCCGTCCTCGCCGCCGCGTCGTTGCTCGCGGCCAGCCTCGTTGCCGTCGCCGCGCAGGAGTCGACCCCGACGGCCGGATCGCTCGGCCAGCCCAGCTACCCGGTCTCGATCCACGCCGGTACCTGCGACAACCTCACCGCGCAGCCGCTCGGCCCCACGCTCGATACCGAGGTCGCCGGAATCGACGGCGGCGAGCGGTTCGGCATCAGTGACGCGGCGCCGGTGCTGGCCGCCTCCGGCACGGTCGACCACTCGACGGACGACCTGACCGGCACGCCCCATGTCGTCGCGGTGCACGCCAGCCCGGAGGACTACGGCACGGTTGTCGCCTGCGGCGAGATCGCGGGATACGTCGATGATGGCCAGCTGGTCTTCGCGCTGCGGAGCGTGGACGGCTCGGGGGTGTCGGGCATCGCCATCCTCGACGACCAGCCGTCGTTCCTGAGCGATGTCCTCGCGGACCTGGATCTCGACCTCGACCTCGACCTTGGCAGCCACGAGCTCTCCCTGACGGTGCTGGTCATCCCGCCGGGTGAGACGGCCGGGGCGTGAGGCTGCCAACGTTTCGAGCGCAGTCCGCGCGGCGGACGCAGTCAAGAAATCTCTTGCCTGCCGGGCTCCGCCTGTCGAGCGGAAGTCATTTCTCTGCTGCGCCCACGCTGGGGGCTGCGGTCGAAATGACGCCATTCCTTGTGCTCACGAATCGATACATGTTGGCCGGAACGAACCCGCCCGCCGCAGGAGGGCGCCGCATAATTGATGCTGTGTCACGTTGACACAGGCGCCGCGCGGCGGTAGGGTTCCTGCACCTCAGACTCCCAACCACTGAGGCGCCGCGGGGGGGGGGGGGGGGGGGGGGGGGGCCCAGCCGCCCCCCCCCCCCCC
>JAEVYR010000364.1 GCA_023392645.1 Chloroflexota bacterium
TTTCTCTTCGTCATCGCGCCTGGGCAGGTCGGAGGCATCCCGGTATCCCTGATAGACCTTCTCGTCCTCCCGCGCCAACTCAATGAACCGCTCACGCAGGGATCCGAGCGTCTTTTGGGCCTCGCGAAGCTCGTCGGCGTGATCGCTGGCGTCAATATCGGTGAGCGACAGCGCCATCTCGCCGAGGGCGGTGCCGAGCGCGCCGACGATGCCCGAGGCGCTCCCGCCGCCCGGCGTCGGCTCGGGCGCGGCGAGCGCGGAAAGATAGTGGCCGATGGTGCGATCCGCGACCGATCGAGGAAGGTCTTCAGGCATCCTGGGTCATCTCCGTTGCGAACTCCGCGGTCAATTCGTCGATGAAGCGGTTCTCGTCATCGAATTCCATGCGATAGGCGCTGTCGTCGCCGGTCGGTGCGGGTGGAAGGACAAACCGCACCCATCCCTCCTCAGCGCCGCGAGACAGCAGCTCGGTGACTCGCGCCTCGAAGCGGTTGTAGCTTATTTCTACGCCGAGCGCGCGGTGGTAGCGCTCGCCCATGCCGTTGCGCGTCCAGATCATGCGAATGATCTGCCGGTGCTTCGTGTAAATCTCCGAGGTGGAGAGCTCGTTCGACATCAGGCCGCGCACGATCGCCTGATACTTGCCGATCGTGCGAAGCTCGCCGCCGCAGACCGGGCAGTGGCCGGATTCCGCTTCGTGGTGCCGATAGCTCCGGCGGCAGGTATCGCACCAGAGATAGGTGTTTGCATCGTTCGAGGACATGATTGGTTCCGTGCCTGGAAACGGGAACGGCCCGGCTGTGCAACGCGCACGGCGGGGCCGTTGATCGTCCAGCGGCGCGAGGACTAGGCGCGCATGCTGGGTCGTTCGTTCTGGTCGGGGTGGCCGCCGAAACCGACGTTGGCGGCGGCGGGCTGCTCGCCGGAGCGATCGGCCCATTTCTGGATCAGGAACGTGATGTAGATGCCGCCAAGCATCATCAGCACCGCCAGCAGCACCTCGATTGTGTCGGAAAGGACGCCGAAGACGAGCGCCATATTGGAAACGAGCATCAGTGTCCTCCTAGCCTTCGATGGTCAGGGTGCCTTCCATGCCGGACTCACGGTGACCCGGAATCGAGCAGTAGAAGGTGTAGTCGCCGGGTTCGGCATCCTCGGGAATCGTCACCAAGACGGTGTCGGACGACCCGGCCGGAAGCACTTCCTTGATACCGAACTCGTCGATCACGAAGTCGTGCTCGAGCCCGCCGCTGCCGACAACCGCGATGGTATCGCCCGGCTTGACCGTGAGGGTGTCCGGGTTCCAGGAGAGCGAGTCCTCGGCAGTAATCGTCGCCGCGACATCGGCATTGTCGTCCGCCGCCGGCGTCGCCTCGCCGCCATTGTCGCCCTCCGGGCCCGGCGTCGGGGTTGGGGGCGGCGCGGTCGGGTAGATCGGCGGCGCGTCCTCAGGGTTGTCACAGTATTCGAGCAGGTCGCCCGCGGTCGGGGTGCCTTGCTCTTCGGCGTCGCACTGGGCCGTCACTGCCGCCAGGCTGGTTTCCCTCACGGCCTTGTTGTAGACGTAGGACCAATCGACATTCATGATCATGTAGACGAGATCGTTGATCTCCTGGACGTTCAGCTCGGTGCCAAAGGCCGGCATGAGCTTGTCGGTGTTATAGGTCTCGGCGGGAACGCCGTAGGTGATGCGGAAGTGGAGCCAGTCCTCAGCCGCCTGTTGGTCGGCCGGGTTATCCGACTGGAAATTGACGACACGATTCTCGACCGGGATGTTGGCGCCGTCCTGATTGAGCGGTGCGCCGATGCGACCCGTGGTGCCCTCCGGATTGCTGGCATCCACCTCCGCGCGGCCGGTGCCATCCGGGGCGTGGCATTGGAGACAGTACTGGATGTACAGGTCGGTGCCGCGCTCGATCGAGATTTCGGACTGCTCGACGCTTTCGCTGTCGCGGCGGTCTGGCTCGCGCGCGATGTAGACCGTCAGCACTGTGGCCAGCGCCACGAGCCCGACCATCACGACTGTCGCGAGTTTTTGTACAGCTCCCACTGCTGCTCTCTCCTCAGGTGTGTGCCGCGTCAGCGAATGCGACAGTCGGGTCCTAGGCCGGGTAGGGCACAGCGTCGGCCGGTGTGTACTCGTGGCGAACGATCAGCGAGCTCGGGCTGGTGTCGACCGTGATGCTGCCGTCGTCGTTGACCGTGACCGGCATGGCATCGAGCGCGCGCGGCGCTGGGCCGGAGATGCGAGAGCCGTTGTATTCGTAAACGGAACCGTGGCACGGGCAATGGAAGTGGTTTTCGGCCGCGATCCAGGGAACCGTGCACCCGAGGTGAACGCATTTCCAATAGAGCGCTTCGATGCCGTCCTTTGTGTGGACCACATAGAACTTGCCCGGTGTCCACTTGAAGGGTTGGCCCTCGACCGCCGGAATGTTGGCGGGGGCGACCGTGATCTTGGTCCCGAATGCGCCGGTCTTGTTCGGCCAAAGCAGCAGGCCGAAGGCCCCGGCGATTTGCGCGACGACGATGCCGACCGCGCCCAGCGTGGCGTTGCGCGTGAAGGAGCGTCGTGATGACAGCTTCTTCGCCTGCGTTTCGCCGTTTGCCGACTGGAGCGCCTCCACGAGGCCGAACGCCTTCGTGGCCAGCCAGCCGCCGGCGAGGCCTGCGAGCGTGCGTACCAATGGAGTCATGGATCGTTGGTCCTTGCCTTGGCCGGCGCGGCGGCACCCCGCCGGCGTGCTGCTGATCGATCGGTCGATCCGGGTTAGTGGTGCTCGAGCGGCAGGTTCCACGGCCAGGTCAGGTCCTGACCCTCGCCGCGGAAGGAGGTGCCGGAGATCGCGAGCAGCCAGTAGGCGACGAAGAAGCCGGTGAAGAGCGCGAGGATCATCTCGCGGCGGGTCGGGCGGAACATGCCGTTGACCAGCACGATCATGACGATGATCGGGATGACCAGGATCACGCTCGCGAGGAGCACGGCGGTCACGAACTCGGACGCCCCCCAGTGCTCCATCATGTAGCGACCGATGCCGAACTGGGTGCCGCGGCCGATCATCTCGTCGAGCACGATCATGCCGATCAGCACGACCGAGGTGTAGACGGCGGAGAACGCGATGATCTTCCGGCCCTTGGTGGAGGTGCCGAGAATGCCGACGCCGAGCGGGCTGCGATCGATGTAGGGAATCGCGGCGATCCCCACCAGGGCGACGGTCGGCACGATCACGCCGGCGAGGCCGGCGTCCATGTGCAGCAGCATCTCCTGCAGGTTCAGGAAGTACCACGGCGCCTTCGACGGGTTCGGCGTCTGGTTCGGGTTGGCCCGCTCGAGTAGCGGGGCGTTCACCAGGATCGAAAGCGCCGTCAGGATTGCGAGGAAGACAGTGGCGCTGACGGCCTCGACGACGACCAGTGATGGCCAGACCATCACCTCGTCTTCGGCGAGGTCGGTCGGCCGGGCGAGGGCACGGCCGCGGACGAGCTCGAGCAGCTTGCGCCGTTTGGCTTCGTCAATCTGCTGCGCGGGCCCGGTGGGGCGGTTGGCAATCTCAGCCATGTTCTGGGTCCTTCTCTCTCAAGGAACGAACGGAGACCATCGGCCTACAGCGGGCCGGAGATGCCGCCGTCCTTGCGGATGCGCCAGAAGTGGACGGCCATCAGGAACGCGGCCACCAGCGGCAGGAAGATCACGTGCAGGGTGTAGAAACGGATCAGCGTGCTCTGACCGATCTGGAGGTCACCGAGCATGATGCGGTTGACCTGCGGGCCGACGATCGGGGCGGCGCCGCCGATTTCGGAGCCGACGGTGATCGCCCAGTAGGCGAGCTGGTCCCACGGGAGGAGGTAGCCGGTGAAGGACAGCAGGAAGGTGATGACGAGCAGCAGCACGCCTACCACCCAGTTGAACTCTCGGGGCGGCTTGTAGGAGCCGGTATAGAAGACCCGACCCATATGGAGGAAGACGGCGATGACCATGCCTTGTGCCGACCAGCGGTGCATGTTGCGCATGAGCTGACCGAAGGAGACGCTGGCCTCGATGTCCTTCATCGACGCGTACGCCTCGTTGGACGAGGGCACGTAGTAGAACATCAGCAACACGCCGGTCATCGTCAACACAAGGAACATGAAGAACGAGAGACCGCCCAGGCAGAAGGTGTAGGTCACCTTGGTCGCGTATCGCTTGATCTTCACCGGATGGATGTGCAGGAACACATTGCTGGCGATAATCAGCGCCTGGTTGCGCTGCGTATCGGGGTAGCCGTGTCTGACTACCGAACGCCATAATGC
>JAEVYR010000373.1 GCA_023392645.1 Chloroflexota bacterium
TTTCTCTTCCGTGGCGTCGTCCGCACCGGCGCGAGCAGTCCGGTTTTCGTCACAGACCATGCCGATGCGAGATGGACGAGCGCCCGAACATCCGGCTACAACGCAATCCGCAACAACGCGACCCAGATCACGACCTGGACGATGATCGAGGCCACCAGCAGAAAGCGCGCCGAGAATGTCGACCACTGCGCGACGAACCACGCCAGCACCAGGTTCATCAAAAGCAGCGCGCCGGCCATCAGCGGCAGCTGCCACAGCGCATTCTCGGTCCGGAAATCCTCCTTGATGCCGGAGGCCGAGATGTGGGTGGAAAAGCTCGGCGCAAGGCTGTCGACCCGCATCATGGTCAACACGACCATGCCGATCAGGCTGAGCAGCAGGATTCCGGCGAGGGCGAGGCTGTTGCGATCCTGGATCAGCGCCGCCTCGCGGACGGCGATCGGCACGGATGGCCGCGGCAGCGAGACCTGCGGCATGGTGGGCCGCGGTACCGAGATCGAGGGTCGCGGAACCGATCGTGTCGAGCGCTGGCGCGGCCGGTAGCCACCTGCGGCGGCTTCTTCTTCGTACCAGTCATCCTCGTCGATGAAGCCGTCGTCGAACGAGTCGTCGTAGTCGCCGTCGGCGTATTCGTCGGCCTCGTACGGATCAACCCGGCGGGAGCGGCCCGATCCGCTCGCCGGGCGCGCGGCCCGCTGACGGGAGCCTCGGCTTGTCGGCGCCCGGCCGGTGTCGATCACGCGATCGTCCTCGAGGCCCTCATCGAGATAGTCATCGACCTGCTCAACGCGGGGTTGCTGCTCGCGCGAGCGACTGCGAGGGTTCGCCTGTGACGAGGATCGGCGCGGGCGCGAGGCGCGCTGCGGTGGCTCGTCGAGGTAGTCGTCCAGATAGTCGTCCTCTGGCGGGCGAGTCGCGCGCTGGCGCGGCGTGTACGGTGTCCGTCGCCGTGGGTCGCGCCGTGGCGCGCGCGTATCGACGAAATCATCGTCGTCGGGTCGATCGGGCTGTTGCCCTCTCGGTCGCCTGTTGGATGACATCTGGCCTCCCTCCCTCGTGTCCTGACTGGAAAGAGCATAGCGCAGGCCGTTGATCGGCGGCGCTATGCTCGTCGGGGGCTACGCCCCTGGCGTCGCAAGCATCGGACCCTCGATCACCGGGGTGGCCGCTGGCGACCCGACCGGGGTCGCGCCCGGCGTGGCCGGAATCGGCGTGGCGGGGATCGGGGTCGGCGCGTCGGACGGCGGCGTGAAGCCCTCAGGCGACGGCGTTGGCGTCGGGGAGACGTCGTAGTCCGACGACACCGACATCGACGCCCTGGCCTCGGCCAGCGCTTCCTGGACCGCCGCATCCTTCGCAGCCTGGTATTGCGCGTCGGTGAGCGGCCGATCCTCGGCGACCTCCTCGACCTGGATGATGTGCCAGCCGAACTGGGTCTGAATCGGCTCCGAGATCTGACCGGGCTCGAGCGAAAACGCGGCTTCCGAGAACGGCTCGACCATTTGATCCTGGGTGAACCAGCCCAGCTCGCCACCGGTGGGGGCGGTCGACTGGTCGATGGAGTTCGTCCGGGCGAGTTGCTGGAAGTCGGCTCCGCCGGTGGCTCGGTCGTGCAACTCGCGAGCGAGATCTTTGGTGCTGACGAGGATGTGCCGCGCCTTCACCTGTGGCGCCGACTGCGGTACCTCGGCGCCGATGGCGCTCGTCACCAGCTGCCGGGCGAGTTGCGGCCGAACGATGAGGTCGAGGTATTCACTCCTGGACATGTTCGCCGCGTCGAGAGCCTCGTCATCGAAAATGGCGAAATCGGAAGCCGCCTCGTTCACCGCCTCCTCGTAATCCACTTCGGGCGTCGCGGAGCCAACCGGCGTTGCCGCGCCAACCGGCGTGGCGCCGGGGGTGCCTTCGGCGACCGGCGACGCGACCGGAGTGCCCATTTCTCGGGCCATTTCTGCCTGCTGGGTCGCTTCGGCCTCGGCGGTCTGCGTGGCCCACGCGGCGCGGGTGGGAATCATCGTCGGCTCGGGGTACGGCGTCACCAGCTCGGATCCCGGCGGGGCGAATTGCTGCAACGAGTACGCCTCGACCGCGTTGTCACTGAGATCGAGATTCATGTCCTCGGCCGCCCGCAGGTAGACCTGATCCTCGACCATCTGGGCGACAATCGCGTCAGTGACCTCCGTGGTGCCCCAGACGCTGCCCGCCTGCGCGCGAAACTGGGAGGCGTAGGTGAGGAACTGGGTGCGCTGCGCCCCTTCGACCTGTGAGGCGAACATCTCGTACTGGTTCGCCTGCTGATAGAGCTGCACCGTCTGGTATTGCCAGTAGTCCTCGCGGGTGATCTCGTCGCCGCCGACCTTGGCGAGGACGGTGTTCGGCTTGATGATGTTCTCGTAGATGATGCCACCGGCAAGGCTCATGATCACCAGCACGGCGACGACGCCAAGGCTGGCGATGAGCATGCGCGTGTTCTGTTGCTCGCGCTCGCGGCGGCTGACGCGGCGCATGCTGCCCCTGGTCGGATCCTCGAGCCCGAGCAGGCCGCGCACCTTCCGCCATAGGGACGATTGATCAAAGGATGAGCTCATGGGGCATGCGATCCTGGGCGGTTGCGCCGCGTCCCGGCGCGCGATCGGTCTGGCTGGATACGATAAAAGGCGCGCCACCACCCGACTCCGGATGGAAGCGCGCCTGTCACCGGCTGGTGGGGACTGCCACCGCTGTCGGAGCTAGCTGCGCGGCGCGCTGCCGGTAAACGGCAGGAGGCCGATGTAGCGGGCGCGCTTGATGGCAACGGTCACCGAGCGCTGGTGCTTGGCGCAGGTGCCGAGCTTGCGGCGCGGCTCGATTTTGCCACGCTCGCCGACGTGGCGGCGCAGGCGCGGCAGGTCCTTGTAGTCGACGTGCTGGATGTTGTCGACGCAGAACTGGCAGATCTTGCGGCGCGGCGAGAAGCGTCCACCACCGCCGCCGCCCGAGCGGCCACGAGGCCTGCCGCCGCCACCGCCGGGCCGGCCGCCCTCGCGGCGCTCGCCCTGAGGGCCGCCGAAGCGCGAGGAGCGCTGTGGGCGATCGCTCTGGTCGTCTGTCCGGGTTTCGGTTCGTTCCTGATTATCGCTCATTGCTGGGTGTTACCTCATCGTGGATGCGGGTGGGAGGTTCTAGAAAGGTACGTCGCCCATGTCGTCCATGTCGCTGCCGCCGGACTGCTGCTGTTGCTGGCGGCCGCCGCCGTAGCTGCCTCCGCCACCACCGCCGAAGTCGCCGCCGGCGTCATCGCCACGCTGTCCGAGCAACTGCATTTCGCGGGCGGTGACATCGAGCGACGTGCGAGTCTGGCCATCGTTGCCGGTCCACTCGCGGGCTTCGAAGTTGCCGTCGATGTAGACCTGCTTGCCCTTGACGAAATATCCGCGCTCATTGAGGTTGACCATGGTCTCCGCCAGTCGCCCGAAGGCGCTGACGCGGAACCAGTTGGTGTTTTCCTGCTGGTTGCCTTGCGCATCCCGACGCCGGCTGTTCACCGCGATGCTGAAGTTGACCACGAGGGTGCCCTGCGGTGTGTACCGCGTCTCCGGGTCACCGCCGAGGTTGCCGATAATCGTGATCTTCGCGAGGGATGCCATGGGCTACTCCTTGTCGTCGTCGCTGCCCGCCTCGTTGGCGGCCGGCGCGTCGGTGTCGGTCGTCGTCTCCGTGGCGGGCGCCTCCTCGGCAGGGGCGGACTCCGCCGCATCAGGCTCCGCGGCCGGCGGTGCGGTGTCGGTCGTGGTGTCCGCAGCCGGGGCTTCCTCGACCGGAGCCGATGCCGCGGCGGCGGGCTCGCTCGTCTCGCTGGCTGGGGCCTCGCTCCCGGCGGACTCGGTGTCGCTGGTCGCTGTCGCGGTTGCAGTACCAGCGGCCTGGCCGGCTTCCGCCGCTTTCCCGGCCTCGGCCGACTCCTCATCGGCCTCGCCCTGTTCGGGGAACTTCTCGCCGGCCTTCGGGTCGTCGTGAACCAGCAGGTAGCGCATGAGGTTGGTGTCGAGTTTCATCTCGCGCTCCATCTCGACGAGGGCGGAAGGCGCCATGTCGAAATGGAAAACGGTGTAGATGCCATCGCGGTAGTCGACGCCGTTGAAACGAATGGTGTAGGCGAGCCGGCGCCGGCCCCAGGGCGATGTGGTGAGTGTTTCGGTGATGCTGCCACCGTTGCTGGATACCAGTCCCTCGATTTTTTCGATCTGGGCTTGGCTATCCTCATCCGTCAGATCGGGGATGAAGACGGTCATAAGCTCGTACGCGCGCGGATCGCGCTCCTGGTCTGCCAATTCTGGCTCCTTCCTGTGGGTTTCCCCTGATGGCGATCTTGCCCCAGAGGAGAAAGGTGATCGTATTGAACACCGCACACAATAACACGGCCCGCGCGAAGCAGGGCCGTGTGGAAGTATAGCACTCTGCCCGGATGTCCGTGCCGCCGGCACGCGGGAGGTTCAGCCCGCCGGTTGGTAGGTCAGGCCGAGAATGCCGCCGAGCTCCCGAAGCGTATCCTGGGCGTCGCACACGTTGGCTCCGTGCGGTGCAGCGTGGATCGCGTCCGCGAGCGCCGTGAGCGTGCCGATCGCGGCGGGAGTGTGGAGGTCGCGATCCATGGCGTCGAGAAACGCTTCCCGGTATGTCGTGACATCGAGCTCGGCGTCAACGTCGCCAGGTTCCCGCTCGACCGCCTCACGCAGGCGAGCCGCGCGGTGCGCCCATTCGGCCATCTCGTCGTCCATGAACTCCCACGTCGCGCGGTAGTGATGCGAGAACAGGTAGAGCCGGAT
>JAEVYR010000453.1 GCA_023392645.1 Chloroflexota bacterium
ACACCGACTGGAGCGCCTCCATGGGGAGATACATCCAGCGACGGCTCTTCATCAACATTCCGCTGTTGCTCATCGTCACCATGCTCAGCTTCCTGCTCCTGCAGGCGACTCCTGGCGATCCATTGAGTGCCTACGTGCCGCCCGACGCGACGCTGTCGGAGGAGCAGCGCGACGCGCTGCGCGAGCGGTTCGGGCTCGACAAGCCCCTCCCCCAGCGGTACCTGATCTGGCTGGGCGAGGCAGTTCAGGGCAACCTCGGCGTCAGCTCCCGCACCGGGCAGGATGTGCTCGGCATGATCGGCGGGCGGATGGGGCCGACCCTGCTGCTGATGGTGACGGCGCTGGTGATCGGTGTCTCTCTCGGGCTGCTGCTCGGCATTCTCACCGCGATCAAGCGCAATACCGCCATCGACATGGCGCTCTCGTCAACGGCATTGTTCGGCATCTCCGTGCCGGTCTATCTCGCGGGGTTGGTGGGGCTGTACATCTTCTCGGTCCGGCTGGGCTGGTTTCCCACCGGCGGCTACACCACCTCCGGCGACGGCAGTCTGCTCGACCGGGTGCATCACCTGATCCTGCCGGCGCTGGTGATCGCGATCCAGTATGTCGCCAGCACGATGCGCTACACCCGCTCATCGCTGATCGAGGCGCTCTCGCAGGATTACGTCCGCACCGCCTACGCCAAGGGGCTCCGCTACCGCCCGGTGGTGTTGCGCCACGGCCTGCGCAACGCGCTGATCCCGATCGCGACGATCATCGGCACCTACATCCCGAACCTGCTGGCGGGCGCGGTGTTCATCGAGACGATCTTCACGTGGCCCGGCATGGGCCGGCTCTTCGTCGAGAGCGTCAATGCCCGTGACTACCCGGTGGTGATGGGGCTGACGCTGATCCTCGCGATCATCATCCTCACCGCGAACCTGCTCACCGACCTGACCTACGCGCTGATCGATCCGAGAATCCGCTATGAGTGAGTCGTCCGCACCGGCGGTTCGCCGCGGCGCGCGCCTCACCGAGCGCGAGGTGAAGATCGAGGCGCCATGGCGCGTCGGGGTCCGCCGCTTCGCCCGGCACCGCCTCGCCGTCGTCAGTCTCGTGGTCCTCGCCGTCATCGCGATCATCGCCATCGCCGCGCCGGTCATCGCGCAGCACGACTATGCGTCGATCGACCTGCGCGCCCGCAACCAGCCGCCCTCGCTGGATCACTGGTTCGGCACCGACCGCACCGGGCGCGACACCTTCGCCCGCACCGTGTACGCGGGCCGGGTCTCGCTGCTGGTCGGCGTCGCCTCGGTGGTGATCTCGATCGGGATCGGCGCGGTACTCGGCGCCATCGCCGGGTACCGGGGCGGGCTGATCGACGCGACGATCATGCGCTTCACCGACGTGATGATGACCTTCCCGGCGATCATCATCATCCTCACCGTGGCGGCAATCACCGGTCCCGGTCTCTGGAAGATGATCTTCCTGATCGGCCTGCTCAACTGGCCCGTCCCCTGCCGGCTGGTACGCGCACGTTTCCTGCTGCTGCGCCAGCTCGAGTTCGTGCAGGCGGCGCGCGTGATCGGCGCCGCCGACTGGCGCATCATGTTCCGGCACGCGTTCCCGAACGTCATCGACGTGCTGATCGTGAACGCGACGCTCGGCATCGCGGCGGCGATCCTGCTCGAGGCCGGGCTCTCGTTCCTCGGTCTGGGCGTGCAGCCCCCCACGCCGAGCTGGGGCAACATGCTGGAGGTGGCCCGCAACATCAGCGCGATGGAGAACGACCTGTGGCAGTGGGCGCCGGCCGGCATCGCGATCGTAATCTGCGTGCTGGCCATCAACTTCGTCGGCGACGGTCTGCGCGAGGCGCTTGACCCGCGGCTGTGATAAGGCCCGCGATACCTTGACGCACGCGCGTTTTCTTCAACCGGGGATGCTGGCCGCGCCTGGCGGGGCGCGTGCGGCGACCTCGCCACCCTGCACGGCGGACGGATCGTGCTGCTGTACGAGCCCGTTGGCGACACCGGGATCAATTGCGCGATGTTCGACCTCGACTGGCTCACCGCAACCCGCTCGGAACAGGTCTGGCCGAATCGCCGAATCGGCGGCATCCTGTTGCCTGGCAACGCACTCGTGACGTTCGCATTATCACGACCGAGAAAGGTACCTCGCCATGACCACCGACGCGGCAGCATTGCACGGGATCATCCCGCCGATCGTCACGCCGCTCACTCCCGATCGCACATTCGATGAGGCAAGCTTCCGGCGCCTGATCGACGTTCAGCTCGACGCCGGCATTCACGGGCTCTTCGTGCTCGGCTCGACCAGCGAGGCGCCGCTGGTGACGCACGCGACGCAGGACGCGGTCATCGCCACCGCCGTCGACCAGGTTGCCGGGCGAGTGCCGGTCCTCGCCGGGTGCATCGAATTCTCGACGGCCCGCGTGATCGAGCGGGGCAACCGTGCCCGCGAGCTGGGCGCCGACGGCATCGTCGTGTGCTCCCCGTTTTACGTGACCCCGTCGCGCAAGGAAATCGTGCGCCATTTCGAGATGGTTCACGACGCGGTCGGGTTGCCGATTCTCGCCTACGACATCCCCTCGGCCGTGCACGTCAAGCTGGAGCGCTCGGTGCTGCGCGAACTTGCCGAAAACGGCACGATTTCGGCCCTGAAGGACAGCAGCGGGCAGGATGCCAATTTCCGGGGAGTCGTGATCGACAATCGCGACAACGCGGACTTCCGCGTTTTCACCGGTTCGGAGCTGACCGCCGACAGCGCCCTCTACGTCGGCGCGCATGGGCTCGTGCCGGGGCTGGGCAACGTCGACCCGGCCGGATACGTCCGCCTCTACGATGCCTGCGTCGCGGGCGACTGGGACGCCGCGCGCGCCGAGCAGGAGCGTATGTACCGGCTGTTCACGATCGTCGACGTGCCGCCCAGTGGCAGCTACGGCCGGTCCGCCGCCGCGCACGGCGCCTTCAAGATGGCGATGTGGCTGCAGGGGATGATCGAGCACACCGACACCGCCCACCCGCACACACCGCTCACGCGCGATCATGCGCGGCGAATCGCCGATATCCTGCGATCGTGCGACCTGCAAGTGGTCCACGAGGCATAGCCGCGCGGCAGCGTTTGTGCGACCATCCGGGGAGACCTCTTCGGCAGGGCGGGGCACGCATGGCCCCGCCCGCACACAAGGAGCCTTCCATGCAACTTTCGGGCGAACACCGCTTCACCGCACCGCGCGAGCGCGTCTACGAATTCATGCTCGACCCCGAGACGCTGCGATCGTGCCTGCCCGGCTGCGAAC
>JAEVYR010000493.1 GCA_023392645.1 Chloroflexota bacterium
CCATTGCGTGGTCTCGTTAATGCTCGGCCGGAACGACTCGAGACGACGGACACCAAAACGCCCGGCAGTTGCACTGCCAGGCGCTTTGGTCCATCCGATGTTGTGGTGCTGACCGATCGACCCCTCCCCGGGTCGTCAATCAGCGGGCGCGATCAGGCGAAGCCGCCGCCGAGCTCGTTCTCGATCTCCTTGCGGCGCTCGATGTCCCGACGCACCACGAAGGTGCGGCCGCTCATGTCGTCGCGCACGTAGTTGAGCTGCTTCTCGTCCATCCACCGGTAGATGGTCGGACGCGTCACGCCGAGTTGCTGGGCCGCGTTGCCGATGCTGACCAGCTCGCTGGCATCGTAGGCACGGAACTTCGCCAGGGCGAGCATACGCCCCAGATCCGTATCCCAGAATGTGCGGGGCACGGTGTAATCGTCCGCCGCAACCGGCCAGAAGAGCAACTGAAGGACGGAATCAATCGCCTCCAGCACCAAATCCTGGGGTTCACGAACCTGGCCACGGGCCAGACGCGCCAATCGTAAGAGATCCTGACCCAACTGTCCGCTGCGAAGCTGGTCGAGCGTCAACTCCTGGAAGGCGTCAGCGGAGAGCTGCGTGGCCAACCGGTGGTAGTGGCTGTAGACCAACTGCAGCGCGTTGTCCATGACCTTCTGGTAGTCTCGGGATTCCGAGTCCACGATGACTCCTTTCGCATGGGCCTATGGTCACCCACCCCCGGGGAGACCTCGAAACGGCACAACGACACTGCGGTTCAGTGCTGTGCGATCACTATGTACGCAACACACTGTACGATCAGATTGTACGTTGCGAGCGGACGAGTGTCAATCGTGGCCGTACAGGCACAGCCGGGTTATGCCAATCCGGCACGGACCGGGTGCGATCTCGCCCGATTTCCGGCATGAACCGGGCGGGTCGTCCTACGATCTCTCCTATACTCTTGAGAGCCCGATGCGGCGTTCGGGCAGCAAGCCGTCGCGCCATCTCGTCCCGAACCTCGGCGATGCCGGCGCGGGGCCGCAGCGATCGCCAACGCACTTGCCGTCACCTGGAGACACCTGACCGATGGAATTCGTCCACCTGATGCACGAGCGCCTCGCCACGACCGTGATGATCTTCTTCCTGGTCGTGGGGCTGTGGGGGCTCCTGGAGTTCGCCCGCGGCGGCGCGATCGGCGGCAGCATCGGCGGCGCGCTGGTGATCGGGCAGGTGCTGGTGGTCGTGCAGGGGGTGTTCGGGCTGGCGCTCTTCGTCGAAGGGCCACGGCCGGAGGATTCGCTCCACATCCTGTACGGCGCGGCGGCGGCGCTGTCGCTGCCGTTCGTGTGGTCGTACGTGCGCGACAAGGCACCGCGGCAGGGATTGCTGATTTACAGCCTAGTGGCGCTGTTCATCTTCGGTCTCGCCATTCGCGGCATGACCACGGCCTAAGATGCGCGACAGCGACCGCCCGTAGACCTGAATACGGAACGCCGAGCCGCTGCCATATCCCTGACGATTGGCATAGCGACGCTGAGCGCAGCGAAGGCACCTCGCCTGCGTCACCGTCAGGGCGATCTCTCCACACCGTGTTGTATTGAAGTTGCATCCGGGTCTGCTGCACGCACGCCTGCGGCTGTCAGCCCATGCCCGGCAAACCGACCTGAACGGGCGACGGCGTCGGGCGTTCGGCGCGGCGGGCGGGATCGAAGATCCAAACCGGGCCGGCCGAACGGCGGGGCAGGGCGGTGATGTCGGCGTCGACATCGGCCCGGTGCAGCTCGGCGCGCACATCGGCTTCCGCCTGCCCTGGATTGTTGTTCGTCTCCGACAGGTGACTCAGCCACCACGTCGTCGCGCCGCCGAAGCGTTTCGCGACGGGCGCCATCGCCTGCCCGCAGGCATCGTTGGCGAGATGCCCGACGCCCGACGCCACCCGCCGCTTGAGATAGGCCGGGTAGGGGCCGTGGCGCAACATGCGATCGTTATAGTTGGCCTCGAGCAGCACCAGGTCGCTGCCGCTCACCGCCTCGACGAGGTGATCCTCCCAGCGACCGAGGTCGGTCAGCACGGTGATGCGCGCCCCGCCGATCTCGATATGAAAGCCGCAGGGATCCAGCGCGTCGTGCCGCACCGCCAGGGCGCGAACCTCGGCCCCGGCGATTGCGACGGGCGCGCGGGGGTCGATGAACTCCGTGGTCGCCTCCGGCAACCTGGCGGCGTGGGCGGTGCCGCGCGTCGCGACCAGCGGCAGGTCGGCGCGGGTCACGCGGGGGAGCGTGCGGACATGATCGCTGTGCTCGTGGGTGACGAGAATGGCGTCGAGATCGGCAACACCCAGGCCGTGGTGAGCCAGGCCCGCGCGGAGATCGCGAATCCCGACCCCGCAATCCACCAGCAGCGCCGTCTCGGCGGTTCGGATCAGCAGGGCGTTGCCGGCGCTGCCGCTGCCGAAACTCTGCGCGGTGACGGAGTGGGGGAGGGGTTCGGACATGCGACGGAATCTCGCTCTATTCGACGACAGGACACCGGCCGCTAGCGTACCATGAGCAACGATCGCGCCGATGCCGGCGTGAGTGACGCCAGTCGCAGAGGAGCGAGGATGGTCGGACGCGTCTTCAATCGAGAGTCTGGAGGCGGCACGCCGCGGGCGACTCCGAGCCGGCCGCGGTTCGCGCTCTCGCCATCGACGAAGCGGATGCTCATCGCCGCCGCGGTGATCGTCGGCATCATCGCGATCGCCGTGGTGACCGCCTCGTTCTGGATCAACTGGCTCTGGTTCGACAGCATGGGCTATCGCGGGATACTCGTGCGCCGCTACGGCGCGCAGGTACTCTCCTTTCTCGCGGTCGGCGCGATCTCGGCGCTGATCTTCTACGTCAACGTCGCCCTCGCGCTGCGCAACACGAGCGAAAAGAGCGGCACCGCCGGCACCGTCTCCCGGTGGAGCAAGCGCCTGCTGCGCGCGCTGTTCACCGGCGTCTCCCTGATCATCTTCATCATCACCGGCGTCGCCGGCGCCTCCCACTGGGAGGACAACATGCTGGCGCTGCGCGGCCCGTCGTTCGGCGTATCGGATCCGACTTTCAATCGCGACGTCGGCTTCTACATCTTCACGCTGCCGGTGCTCAAGGGCATCCAGGGCGGTCTGCTGCTGCTCGTGATCGTCACGGCGATCGCCGTCGCGCTCGTCTACCTGATCCGTCTCGGCATCCGCTTCCGCTCGTGGGGCGATGTCCCGTGGGCGGCGTTGCGGCACATCAGCGGGCTGGTGGCGGCGGCGCTGTTCCTGCTCGCGTTCGGCTACGTGCTGCGCAACTACGATCTCGTCTTCTCGCAGCGCGGGGTGGTGATCGGCCCCGGCTTCACGGATGTCAACATCGTCCGGCCGCTCAACTGGCTGATGGCGCTCGCCTCGGCCGCGGCGGGCATTCTCGTCCTCACCGGGCGCGTGCTGCGCACGCCAAAGTACCTGATCGGCGTGCTCGGCGGCTGGTTCATCCTCGCCGTGCTGGTCGCGCCGGGACTGCCCGAGCTGGTGCAGCGCACGTTCGTCAACCCGAACGAGTTCCGGCGCGAGGAAAAGTACATCGAGCGCAACATCGAGATGACGCGCGCGGCGTTCGGCCTCAACGGCGTCGAGGTGCAGGAGCTGACCGGCAGCGACCCGATCGATCCCGCGCAGCTCAGCCTCGACGAGCCGCCGCTGCGCAACGTTCGCATCTGGGACTACCGCGTGGTGCAGCCGATTTACACCCAGCTCCAGACGTTCGTGCCGTACTACGCCTTCGACGACATCGATGTCGACCGCTACGAGATCGACGGGGTGCCGACCCAGGTGCTGATCGGCACCCGCGAGCTCGACATCGACGGCCTGCCGACGAACGCGCAGACGTGGACGAACCGGCATCTCGCCTACACGCATGGCTACGCCGTCGTCGTCAGTCCGGTCAGCGACGTCTCGCCCGAAGGCTGGCCGACCTTCCTCGTCAGCAACATCCCGCCGCAGGGCCCCGAGGAGCTCGCGATCGAGCGTCCGGAAATCTACTTCGGCGAGTCCGATGCAAACTGGGTGATCATCCACACCGACCAGGGCGAGTTCAGCGGCATCGTCGAGAACGAGAACGACGCCACCAGCGGCTTCCAGGGCGACGCCCACGGATCGATCGGCATCGGCAACCCGATCACCCGGGCGCTGGCGGCACTGTCGCTCGGCGACCGCAACGTCTTCCTCAGCAGCCAGCTCACGGGCGACTCCGAGTTGATGCTGCATCGCTCGGTGATCGAGCGCGCCGACCGAATCGCGCCGTTTCTCGACTACGACCACGACCCCTACATGGTGATCGCCGACGGCCGGCTGGTGTGGGTGATCGACGCCTACACGTCGAGCGACGCCTTCCCGAGCGCCAAGCGATACGACGGCAAGAACTACCTGCGCAACGGCGTCAAGGTCACCGTCGATGCCTACACCGGCGAGACGACCTTCTACCGGACCGCCATGCCGGACCCGATCGCCGACGCCTACGGCCGCATCTACCCGGGCCTGTTCAAGGATGTCTCGGAGGTGCCGCCGGCGATCGCCGAGCATTTCCGCTACCCGGAGATGCAGTTCACGATGCAGTCGAAGGTCTGGTCGGAGTACCACGTCGATTCGGCCCGGCGCTTCTACGACGGCGACGACGTCTGGACGATCGCGCAGGAGTCGCTCGATGGCGAGCTGGTGCCGCTGGAGCCGTACTTCGTGACGCAACAACTGCCGAACGAAACCGACACCGTCTTCGCGCTGACCGTGCCGTTCACCCCGGGCGGGCAGCAGAACCGGCAGAACATGACGGCGTGGATGGCCGGCACCGCCGGGAACGACGGCGGGACCGACCTGCGGCTCTACCGGTATCCGCGCCAGGTGACCGTGTTCGGGCCGAGGCAGATCGAAGCGCAAATCAACCAGGATCCGCAAATCGCCGAGCAGATCACCCTCTGGAACCAGATGGGCTCGGAGGTGATCCAGGGCAACCTGCTGGTGATTCCGGTCAACGACGCGATGCTCTACGTGCAGCCGGTCTACCTGCAGGCGGCGGGATCGAACGCGACCGCGCCCCGGCTTGTCGGCGTAATCGTGGCGACGAACACCCAGGTCGTGATGGCGCCGACGCTGGCCGAGGCGATGGATCTGCTCAACACGCCGGGCGAATCGGTGTCGGTGCCAGACCAGGTGCCGGGTCAGGAAGCCCCGCCGCCACCGGCGGAACCGCAGGCGCCGGTCGAGGCGCCCGCCGACCTCGCCGGGTTGTCGCGGGATCAGCTCGTGCAGGAGGCCGTGACGACCTTCGATCGCGGCCAGGCGGCGCTGGAGGATGGCGACTGGGCGGCCTACGGCGCGGCGCAGGACCGGTTGGAGACGATCCTCAACCTGCTGTCGGGGTCGGGCGGCGCCACCCCCGCCGCCACGCCGGCGCCGGGGTCGTAGGGATCGGCCAGCTCGTCGGGATCCGGGCTGCGCAGTGCCGTTTCTGAACGCATGGCCGTCCCCGTGGCGGCCATGCGAGGCGTGTTTGCCCGAGGGTCATTCGATGTTCACAGGCTATCGAATGCGGCTCATGATGTGGTGAATGCGGGATTCTCGTACGGGAAGGCCGCCGCCCTCCCGTGCGGAGGTTTCCCCAGCGCATCACCCGGTTTTGCATCGGTGCCGGCGTTACTGCCTACCAGGGCATCGCGGGGATGTCGGTTTCGCCGGTGGCGATCAGCGCGAGGCGCTGCTGGATCAGCGTCGCCCACCACACATCGGGCACCGCCAGCGACATGATGGCCACCGCGCGCGGCCCGTCGGGCAGGAAGATCCCACCGACGTCGTTGGCGGCGTCGGGCAGGTTCCCTGACTTGTTGAATGACGAATAGGTGCCATCCAGGAAGTGCGGGAACCCATCCCGAAGCGCCTGCTGGGCGAGGATGTCACCGACCTGCTGGCTCACCCACGGCGAAATCAGTGTGTCGTTGATCACGGCGAGCTGGTACCGCGCCATGTCGAGTGGCGTGGAGATGTTGACCGAGCCCGCCTCGGCCGCGCTTTCCTCGAGATACTCGATCGCGACCTCCCACTCCTCGGGCGATGAAACGTCCGGCCCCATCGGCGGCGGCCAGTTCGGCAGCTCCTCGGGGTTGGCGAAGAGGTAGGTATCCTGCATGCCGATGACCTGCGCCGTCATCCGCAACATCTCGGGGTTCGTCAACGTCAGCAGGGTTCGGGCGGCGGCGTTGCTCGACCACGCGCCGACGGCGAAGAGGTAGTCCTTGATGGTGAATTCCTGCCAGAGGTCCGCCTCGGTGAAGTGCATGTCGCCCCAGTCGCCGAGTGCCTCCGGCGTGAGCGGCAACGTGTCATCAAGGGAAAACTGACCACCCTCGATACGCCAGAGGATGTCGGCCATCAGGATCAGCTTGTAGGTGCTGGCGGTGATGAACGGCGTGGTGCCGTTGATCGAAGCGACCACGGTGCCGTCTTGCTCCAGGACGACGTAGCCATAGACGCCAGTCTGGCCCGCGACCAGCTCATTCGCCCGCCACTGCTCGGGCGTGTCGGGAATCTCGTTGACCGGCATGGCCCGCACGACGGGCACCGGTGACGCGGCCGGCGAAGCAGGCGGCGGGAGAGGAGTGGGCCCGTGCACCGGGCGGGCCGGAGTCGCGGGCGTGGCGGCCATGCCGGGCGGGGATGCCGACGGC
>JAEVYR010000510.1 GCA_023392645.1 Chloroflexota bacterium
GGGATGTGCTGGCGATGGTGATGGAGTGTGCGGGATCGCCAGCGAGCGCAGACGTCGGGCCGGTCGTCCTGGAGGAGCGGCAACTTGTCGCGCGGATCGTCGGGTCGCTGGCGCTGGCTGCGGAAGCGGCCGGGCGCATCGTGTCCGCGTTCACGCTGGACGCCGAGAATGCGGGTTGGCACGCGGTTCTGCCCGGCGGCCCGATGGCGCCGCTGGCGCGACTCGGCGCGGACCGGCTTGTGTGCTGTCGACGCGGGCTGGAGACCGAACCGCTCTTCTTCCTGGCCCGCGAGCTGCGCCGGCGCGACCCTGAGCGCTACCACAACGGCGCGCACCAGCGAGAGGATGCGTTTCGGGCCGATCTCTATGCCCGGTTCGCCGAGCGGCGGTTCGTGACCAGCCCCGGCCGGATCGTGCTTCGGCGCGACGATCGACGCAATCGGACCGACGTCGACGCGGCAATCTTTGACCGGAAAACCGGCACGCTGGCGCTGTTCGAGCTGAAGTCGCAGGATCCGTTCGCCCGGACGCCCGAGGAGCTGGAGCGGCAGCGGGACAGTCTGCGGCGCGCGGGGCATCAGGCGGCGGCGGTGCTCGACTGGGTCAATCGGAACGGCGCTGACGAGGTGCTGAACCGGATGGACCGTGCTACGGCGAAGCGGTTCCGGGTCCAGCGGGTGCTGCCGTTCGTGCTGGGTCGGTATCTGGCGCATGCAGGTGGCGGTCAGAGCGGCCGGATCGCATGGGGATCATGGGGGCAGGTGGTTGATCTGCTGGAGAGCATCGAGGGCGGCAACCCGCTGCTTTCGCTGCACGATCGGTTGATCGCCGCGACGCGCACGGTGCCGGTCGCTCTCCCGGCGCGGATACGCCTTGGCGACACCACCATCGCGGTGCGCGGCGGATGGGAGGCATGAAACGCGAAACGGGGGTGTTTCCCGTGTAACACCCCCGTCGTCGACCGATGAAGTTGTCGTCTGTCCGCTCGCGCTACTCGAGCACCCAGGCGTCGATGGCCCGATCGTAGTCGACAACGCCGCCGTCGCCGAAAAAGATGCCGATTTCGCGCTCGGCGCTCTCCGGGCTGTCGGAGCCGTGAACGAGGTTGCGCCCGATCATCACGCCGAAGTCGGCGCGGATCGTGCCCGGCGTCGCCTCGGCCGGCTTGGTCGCGCCCATCGTCGTTCGCGTGATCGCGATCGCGTCCGGGCCTTCCAGCACCATCAATACCGACGGTGACGAGGTGATGTAGTCGACCAGGCCGTCGTAGAACGGCTTGCCCTTGTGCTCGCCGTAGTGCCGCTCGGCCGTTTCACGTGAAACGGTCTCCAGCCGCATCGCCGCGATCTTGAGCCCGCGCCGCTCGAAGCGAGCGGTGATCTCGCCGATCAGCCCGCGTTGGACGGCGTCCGGCTTGATGATGACCAATGTGCGTTCCGTTGCCACGTCGATGTGTCTCCCTGGGTCGGACCGGCACCGGGCCGGCCACAAACGAATCCAATCAAGTCTAGCGGTCCGACGGCGACCGCGTCACGCCCGGTTCGGCGGCTCGCTTGCCTCGGCAGCCTCGCGCCGCCGCTGGGCCTCATCCTCCGGCAGGTCGCGCGGCTCGCGCACCGCCTTCCGCTTTGTGCCGGAGACCTTGCCGCCGGGCCGGTTTCGCGGGTTGCGCCGCCGCGCCATCTCCAGGGTCCACAGCGTCACCACGACCGCGATCGCCAGCGGGATCAGGATCACCACCACGATTACGAGAAACCACTCAAAACCCGACATCTCAGTATCCTGACCTGCGTCGCATGGAAAACGCCGGCGAGGATCGCAGCCCCGCCGGCGTTTTCATCGTGCCCGCGCTCGCGATGCTCAGGAGAGCGCGAGCAGCATCGGGTTCTCGAGGTAGCGGCGGAACGACTGCAGGAACACCGCGACCTCGGCGCCGTCCAGCGCGCGATGGTCGGCCGACAGCGTGACGGTCATCGTCTTGCCCGGCACAAGCTTGCCGTCCTTGACAACCGCGACATCCTTCACCGACGCGACCGCCAGGATCGCCGCCTGGGGCGGGTTGATCACGGCGATGAACTCATCGACATCGAACATGCCGAGATTGCTGATCGTGAAGGTGCCGCCCTGATACTCCTCGGGCCGCAGACCGCCCTCGCGCGCGCGCCGACCGAGGTCCTTGGCCGCTCGCGAGATCGCGCCGAGGCTCTTCTGGTCGGCGTTGGGGATGAACGGCGCGATCAGGCCGCCGTCAACGGTGACGGCGAAGTTGATGTCGATGCTCTCGAGCTGTAGCAGCTCGCCGTTGACATAACTGCGATTCACGTTCGGGTTCTCGACGAGGGCCAGGGCCGCCGCCTTGATCACCATGTCGTTGACCGAGACGCGCGGGCTGCCTTCCTCGATCGCGGCGTTGACCTGCTCGCGGAACTGCATTGCCGCGCTCATCTCGACCGAGGCACTGACGTAGTAGTGCGGGATGTCCCGCTTAGACTCCGCCATGCGCTCGCCCGTGCGC
>JAEVYR010000544.1 GCA_023392645.1 Chloroflexota bacterium
CCTCTCCACTCATCCGAAAGAGCGCCGCTGTGCGGGCGCTCCCGCCGTTATCGCACGCGGCGTGCCGACCGGCACTTGACCGCCCTCGCGCCCGCCTCTACGCTGCCGTCGGGACACGCGTCAACGGCACAATCGAAGAGAGGCCCCTCATGTCCGATCAGGATTCGCAGCGCGCATTCAATCAACTGTCGCGTCGGTCGATGCTGCAAGGGAGCGCCGTCGCCGCACTCGCCGCGTCCATGCCAGCTGCCGCCGCCGCCAGGCAAGCCACCCCCACCGCGAGCGCAGCGGCCGACATCGACGCGATCGACCGCTTCGCGACCGAGGCGCTGGCCGAATACGGCGTCCCCGGCGCGGCGGTAACTGTCGTCCATCGCGGCGAAACGCTGCTGGCGAAAGGGTACGGCGTCCGCACGATCGACGGCGACGATCCGGTCGACGCCGACACGGTGTTTCAGCTCGCCTCGAACACCAAGCCGATGACGGCGTTCACCTACGGCACACTGGTCGATGAGGGATTGACCGCATGGACCACGCCGGCCAGCGCGCTGGTGCCCGACCTGCGCCTGATGGACGAGTATGCCGCGCTCCACGCCGACCCGCGCGACTTGCTCAGCCATCGCGCCGGCTTTCCCGAATTCTTCGGCGATCTCCTCGGCGACCTGGGATACGACCGGGCCGAGGTAGTGCGCCGGCTGCGATATGTACAGCCGGGGCACCAGTTTCGCGATGTCGCCGCCTACTCCAACCTCGGGTATTTCCTCGTGGGCGAGATGATCGCCCAGATCACCGGCGCGCCGTGGGAGGAGGCCATGCAGGCTCGGCTGTTCGAACCGCTCGGCATGACGCGCAGTGGCCCGTCGCTCGCCGCCAGCCCGGCCGACGGCAACATGTCCGCGAACCACGCGATGGTCGATGGCGCACTGACCGTCGTCGTCGCCAGCGATCACGGGGTCACCGGCGCGGCGGGCTCGGCGATCTCCACCGCCAGCGACATGGCGCGCTGGCTGAACGCGCTGCTCGCGGGCGGCATGGTCGATGGCCAGCAGGCGATCGCGGCCGAGACGGTGGAAACGCTGTTCAATCCGGTGATCGCCGCGCCGGTGACGTTCACCGAGGCTCCGCCGATCAGCCCGACCAACGGCTTCGCCTACAGCCTCGGGTGGGGCGACTTCCACTGGCACAACCACCGCGTGATCGAGAAGGGCGGCGCCCTCGCCGGCGTCCGCACGGTCGTCAATCTCGTCCCCGAGCTCGAGCTCGGCGTCGCGGTGCTCGCCAACCTGAACCTGACCTACCTCCCGGAAGCGATCCGCGCCTTCGTGCTGGAGCAGTTTCTCGGCGCGGCCGATGTCGACATGCAGGCGGAGATTCGATCCATGGCGCAGCAGATCGAGGCGGTGTTCGCGGCACCCCCGCCGACGTCGGCCGGTCTGCCGATGGGCGCCGATCTGGACACCTACGCCGGCACCTACCAGCAGGAGCTGTACGGCGCGTTCGACATCCTCGTCGACGGCGACGACCTGCGGGTCGAGGCCGGTCCCGGGCGCCGACCGGCCACGCTCACAATCGACAGCCTCAACACCTTCCTGCTGGACTGGGGCAGCGCGGCGGAGATCCCCGAGCAGTTGACCTTCACCCTCGGTCCGGACGGCACGTCCGTCGCCTTCGAGACAGAGTCGCTGGGCCGCTTCGAACGCGCGGAAGAGGAGTGATTCGCGCGCTGGCAACGCTCGCACACGCATCGCTGGTCACGAACCCGGCACGGGGACGTCTCGCGCCGGCTTCTGACTGACCAGGGAGAGCTCCGGCGATGAGCGCCACAGCGCGCGTCGTGCGGCACGTCAGGGCCGAGCTCGATCACAACGCCAGCACGAGCCAGAGCGAGAGCGAGGTTGTCACGAGTACGACGGGCACGGTCACGAGGCTCACCCGGAGATAGCTGGCGGTGGTGACGTCGAAACCGTTGCGGCGGATCAGGGTCAGCCAGAGCATCGTCGCCAGCGACCCGTACGTCGTGAGCGCGGGGCCAATGTTGACACCCACGAGCACCGCCCACGCCGCCGTCGCCCGATCGGCGGCAGGCATGGCCTCCAGCACCGTACGCGCCAGGATCGTCATCGGCACGTTGTTAATCACGTTGCTCCCGGCTGCGCCGGCAGCGACGCCCATCCCGATCGCCGCCCATGTCGCTTCGGGCAGCACTGGCTGGACGGTCGCCAGCCATGTCGTCTCGACCGCGCGCACCAGCACCGTCATCGCGACCACGAACACGCCGAGTGACCACGAAACATCGCCGAGCGCCTGCTGGAGCGTCACCCGGCGGGCGAGAACCGCGACCACCAGCAGCGTGCCGGCGCCACCGAGCGACGCCCACCACAGGGGCTTCCCGGCCATCCCGCAGACGAGCAACGCGGCGAGCGTTGCCGTCAGGGCGGTTCCAGCAACCACGCGCCAGCGGTGAGAAACGACCCGGACCGCGGGCATATCGCCCGATTCGATGGGAGTCCGGGCGATTCGACGAGGGATGCGATCGCGAAACAGCCAGAGAAAGACGGCCAGGTTGGTCAGCAGCGCGACGAGATTCGGCAACCACATCATCGCCGCAAAGCGCGCGAACGATATCTCGAGGGTGTCATAGAGCAGCAGGTTGGTCAGGTTGCTGACCGGCAGCGCCAGCGAGGCCGTGTTCGCGACGAATGCGGTCGCGAACATGAAGGGCAGGGGATCGAGCGCGCGACGGCGCGTGACGGCGTACACGATCGGGGTCAACACGATGACCGTGACATCGAGCGACAGGAACGCGGTGACGGCCGCGCCAAGCAGGAAGAGCAGCACGTAGAGGCGCACGCCGCTGGTCCCGGCGGCCCGCGCGCACCCCTCGGCGAGAACATCGAAGATCCCGGCGCGCTCGACCACCCCGGTCAGCGTCATCATCCCCAGCAGGAAGAGCAGGACATCGGCACTCTCGCCGGCGATGCCGAGCAGCGCGGCGATATCGACCGCACCGGTCGCAAGCAGCGCGACGGCGCCGGCGAGCGCGATCCATGCCTCGGATATTCCGCGCGGACGCGCCAGCATCAGCGCCAGCGTCGTGGCGACGACGCCCAGGACGATCCAGGGCGTCATCGACGATGTCCAGGGCGGGTTGGGGCGACGGGCATGCGGAAACGTCCGGGGCGCGGTCCGGCCGGAGCGGCCTCCGGTGGGCGTGATTGTACGCGTGGCTGACTCGATGGGACCGCAAAAATGACACCAGGGGGCTATTGCGATCGGTGTTTCATCGCCCTACGATGCTCTGGGAATTGTTCCCGTTACTTTGAGACCCCTCGCCCGCCGGACTGAAGCGCGCCAGCTTGCCGGACGAGGCTCGGTTTCCTGTTCCCCAGGAGGCCGGGACGCGTCGTGGATCGTTTCGATCGCCGTGCCGCCACCGCGGCCGGCCGCAGGTTCAGGAAAGAAGGCAAGGCCACGTCGGTGTGCATCACCCGGCGACTGGATGGTCCGGAACGGCGACCCGGAAATCGGCCTGGCCCCGATCGCGGTGACCGTCACGGGCGAGATGGACGCCGATCTTGCCGAGCCGAACGCCGCCGTGGTGATCACGTTCGTCGATTTCGCGATCAGTGTCGACGGAACCCTGACCGAAGGCCACCTCGCCGCCACCAATATCGGGAAACGACACCAAGGGGCCATTTTCGAGCCGGCCCAAGAGTGCTACGATGCGCGAGGTTGACGTCACCGAACGAAGCTCATACATCGACCCGGCCGGCTGCCGATGTACCGGTTTCGACAGGCCGTGTCCGGGACCCTGGTCGTCATTTACGAGAAATGACCGGCGCGCCAGTCACGTCCGGCCAGGAAAGGGATCATCATGTCCCAGACACGCATCACCCGCCGTCAGCTCGCTCTTGGCCCCGTCGCCGCCGCGCTCGGTGCCCCGACGATCCT
>JAEVYR010000545.1 GCA_023392645.1 Chloroflexota bacterium
CGCTGACCGAGGCCGGCTACGTCGGCGAGGATGTCGAGAACATCCTGCTGCGGCTGATCCAGGCGGCGGGCGATGTCCAGCGGGCGCAGCACGGCATCATCTACATCGACGAGATCGACAAGATCGCGCGCAAGTCGGACAACCCCAGCATCACACGGGACGTCTCCGGCGAGGGCGTCCAGCAGGCCCTGCTCAAGATCATCGAGGGCACGATCGCGAACGTGCCGCCGCAGGCAGGCCGCAAGCACCCGCATCAGGAATACATCCAGATCGATACGAAGAACATCCTCTTCATCGTCGGCGGCGCCTTCGAGGGGTTGGAGCAGATCGTGCGCAAGCGGGTCGGCAAGCAGTCGTTCATGGGCTTTGGCGGCGAGGTCGGCGGCCCGCTGACCGAGATCGAGAACCCGCTGCAGCAACTCACGCACGACGACCTGTTGAAGTACGGGCTGATCCCGGAATTCGTCGGGCGGCTGCCGGTGGCGGTGTCGCTGAACCACCTGACGCGGCAGGATCTGGTGCGGATCCTGACCGAGCCGAAGAACGCGGCGGTGAAGCAGTACCAGCGGTTCTTCGCGCTGGACGATGTCGACCTGATCTTCACCGACGATGCGCTGGAAGCGACGGCGCGGCAGGCGGAGGAGCGCAAGACGGGCGCGCGCGGGCTGCGGACGGCGATCGAGGAAGTGCTGCTCGAGGTGATGTACGAGATTCCCTCGCTGGAGGGCGTCAAGAAGTGCATCGTCGACGCGAACGTGATCAACAACCGCTCGCGGCCGATCCTGTTGACGGTCAACGAGCAGGAAATCGACTACGCCAAGACGGCGTAGCGAGATCCGACAACCGAACACCGACAAAAAAACGGGCCGGCGATTGCGCCGGCCCGTTTGTCGTTTCGACCGCGACCCACGCCCGCAGACTCGCCCACAGGTGAACTCGTAGACTCGCCCCGAGGCGAACTCGCCGACTCGCCCCGAGGTGGACTCGCCGACTCGCCCCGAGGTGAACTCGCAGACTCGCCGCAAGGCGGACTCGCAGACTCGCCCCGAGGTGAATTCGGAGACTCGACTCGAGGTGGGCTCGTAGACTCGCCCCCAGGTGGGCGAGTCCGTCGAAGCTCACAACGTTCGATCTCTGCTCCCAACATTTGCTGTCATGTCGATCGGAGCACCCGAAGGGTGCGAAGTCGAGAAATCTCTTGCGCTCGCGGCGCCGACGCCCGGCAGGCAAGAGATTTCTCCGCTTCGGACGCGACGCGTCCTCCGGTCGACATGACATCGTTGGTTGGTTGTGGAAATCGGTCGTCGGGGATCGGGACGAACTCGCCCACCTGGGGGCGAGTCTACGGTCAGTGGCGTTGGCTGTCTGTGGAAATCGGTCGTCGGTGGCTATGGCGAACTCGCCCACCTGGGGGCGAGTCTACGTGCCGTTACGGTCCCCGTTCGCTGGTCCTCCGCCGGCGGACGGTGGCGTTTGTTACCCGGCAACGAGCACCGTCGCCAAACGGATTGCCCACTCCATGTCGAGCGAGCGTGTCTCGCGGACGCGTGCCCTTCGCGGTATGATGCTGCCGTTTTCAGCAGCGTGTTCTCGTTCGTGGTTTCGCCGCCGGCGCGGTCCAAAGGCAGCCCCGAGCGGTTGGTCGACGGCAGAGGAAAAGGAGATTCCCCGCATGACAGCGTTTGGCAGGGCCCAGGCCGCGATCTTTCGCGGCACCGAGCAGGGGTTCGACATCAACGAGTACGACGTGCCGGAGCCCGGCCCCGGCCAGGCGCTGCTCAAGGTCGAGTTGACCGGCATCTGCGGCACCGACGCCCACATCTACGACGTGGGCAACGCCTCGCCGATGGCGCTCGGGCACGAGATCAGCGGGCGCCTCGTCGCGCGGGGCGAGGGCGTCGACCGCGACTACACCGGGCGGCCGATCGCCGAGGGCGACCTCATCGTGCCGCATCCGCGCGCCGGAGAGGGAGGCAGGTATGGATTCCGCAACGATGCCCTTTCGGGTCCGCCCCACTTCACCGGCGGGTTCGGGCAGTACCTGTCGCTGTGCTATCCGGGCAGCAACCTGTTTCGCGTCGACGCCGAGCCGCACATCGCGGTGCTGCTGGAACCATTCGCGGTGGCGCTGCACGCCGTCGACCGAGCCAACGTCCGGGTCGGCGACACGGTGGTGGTGCAGGGCACCGGCGCGATCGGGTTGTTCGCGATCTTCCTCGCCCGCAAGGCGGGCGCGATCAACGTGATCGCGGTGGGCGGGCCGGCGGGGCGGCTGGAAGTCGCGGCCGACCTGGGTGCCGACGTGCTGATCGACATCGCCGAGCACCCGGACGGTGAGGAGCGCACGGCGCGGGTGCTGGAGCAGACGCCGGGCGGACTGGGCGCGGACGTGGTGATCGAGTGCGCGGGAGTGAAGTCGGCGGTGGCCGAGGGGCTGGATTACACGCGCCGGAGCGGCACCTTCTGCGAGGTGGGGCATTTCATCGACACCGGCGAGATCACGATCAACCCCAACCGGCACCTGGTGCTGAAGGACATCACGCTCGTCGCGCCGTACGGGAGCACCGCCGAGCACTTCCGGCGGGGCCGGGCGGTGCTGGAGAAGGACGGGGCGATCCTGGAGCGGGTGGTGTCGCACCGGGTCCCGCTGACGCGGCTGGATGAGGCGATCGGGGCACTGCTGGGGCGGTACCACCTCGACGGGCGGGACGCGGTCAAGATCGCGGTCGACCCATGGGCGGCTGCGTAGGGCCGGTGACGCGGGATCGGGAAGAATCGATGTGTTCCTGGCCGGCGATGTCGCCGGCCCGGTTTTCGTGTTCGAGCGATGCGAGCGGCATCAGGGCATTGCGAGGAGGATGTCGCAGGCGCTCCTCACCGTGCGAGCTCGCGTCGGGTGCGCCAGGTGGCGATCTCCAATTTCAACTAACGATGTCGTTTCGACCAGGCGCTGTGAGGCGCGCGGGGAGAAATGTCTCTCGTGCTGGATCGTCGCATCCGAATGGGAGCGATTTCTCGACTGCGCGGCAGCGCCGCTGCGCTCGAAATGACAGCAAAAATTGGTGGTGGGAACCGGACGTTGGTGAGCGCGACGAACTCGCCCACCGAGGGGCGAATCTACGGGATGACAGCGGGGGACGGCGGAAATCAGGTGGAGGGGCCGCAACGTTTGCCCGCCCACGGCGGGGCGGACCCACCAGCGGGCGCGAGCGGTGCGAGGTCGGGCGGGTTGGACGGAACAGCCGTTGCTGACTTCGGAGGCGTGTGCTACCGTCATTTCACCTTCCAGCACGATCACCTGAACCCGGTTCGCGGGTCGGGCCTTCGCGATTACACGTCATTGACCCGCGTAATCGCATACGCATATCCCGGAGGCGTCGATGACCTGGCGAAACGTCCTCAAGCGGTTCGGGCTTTTCCTCTTCGTCGTCTGGGGCGCGGCCACCCTCAACTTCTTCCTGCCGCGGCTGGCGCCGGGCGATCCCGTGCGCGAGCGTCTCTTCCAGATGTCGACCACCGGCGGGTTCACCCAAACCGGCGTCGAGGAGATGGTGGCGGAGTACCAGGCCAAGTTCGGGCTCGACAAGCCGCTGATCGAGCAGTATTTCAACTATCTCTGGGATATGGCCCGCTTCGATTTCGGCTACTCGCTGACGCTCTTCCCGACGCAGGCGCTCGACCTGATCATGCAGGCGCTGCCGTGGACGATCGGCCTGCTGCTGGTGACGACCCTGCTCTCGTTCGCGATCGGCACGCTGCTCGGCGCGATCATCGCCTGGCCGAAAGCGCCGCGATGGGTCGATGGGCTGGTGGCGCCGCTGATGACGATGGCGGCGGTGCCCTATTACCTGCTCGGGCTGATCCTGCTGTACGTCTTCGCGTTCTCCCTGAAGTGGTTCCCGCTCAGCGGCGGCTACCCGGCGGGCACCCAGCCGGACTTCTCGATCGGGTTCATGTGGAATGTGCTGAAACACTCGATCCTGCCGGCGTTCTCGATCATCCTCTCGGCGATCGGGTTCTGGGCGCTGGGCATTCGCGGCATGATGGTCACCACCAGCGGTGAGGACTACATGCTCTACGCCGAGGCGCGCGGGTTGCGCGGACGCACGATCTTCGCGCGATATGGGTTGCGCAACGCGCTGCTGCCCCAGGTCACTGCGCTGGCGCTGTCGCTCGGGAACATCGTCAGCGGCGCCCTGCTGGTCGAGGTGATCTTCACCTATCCCGGCGTCGGCTCGCTGTTGTTCAAGGCGATCCAGGGCGCCGATTACTTCGTGATTTACGGCATCGTGTTCATGGTGGTGCTCGCGATCGGGCTGGCCACGATGATCGTCGACCTCGCCTACCCGCTGCTCGACCCCCGCATTCGTCACTGACCGGAGGAGAGGCTTTCGATGAGCTCGTCCGCCATGCCACAGGAGTCGGTGGTGACGCCGACGCCAGTCGTCCGGCCGGCCGCCAGCCGCGGGTTTCGCCGCTGGGTCGGCGCCAACCGCATGCTCGCTTCCGGGCTGTTCCTGCTCGGGTTGCTGGTGCTGTTCAGCGCGCTCGGCCCGCTGTTCGTCGATACCGGCGACGCCCAGCCGATGTCGGCGATGCCCGACGTCGCGCCGTCGCGCGATCACCCGTTCGGCACGGACGACCAGGGCCGCGACTTGCTCGCGGTGGCGGTGGTCGGGCTGCCGCTGTCGCTGGAGGTTGGCCTGATCGCCGGCGCCGTCGCGCTGGTGATCGGCAC
>JAEVYR010000546.1 GCA_023392645.1 Chloroflexota bacterium
GGGATGTCGCGAGGCAGGTGCTCGACGAGCTCGCCCGCGGTGAGGACGCTGACGACTTCGAGCCACGGTAGCCCTTGTTGCTGCCGAAGCGAGCATGGTTCCGCGGTTCGGAATCTGACGCCAGCGAGCGTCCCCGGGCACGTTGAGACCAACCATCGCACGGTGGCTCCCTGCACGCTTGCGCTTCGCGCGGGGAGGGGAGTTAGTGGAGTGGACGCTTCGCTATGCGCAGAGTGACGGCACACAGTGCCGTCTTCACCTTCCCCTGCCCTGCGGCACCGTTCGTGCGCGATTTGCCACCCTCGGTGAACGAACACCGGCGCCACCTGTGTGGTACAGTGAAGGAGGCTGCGGGAGGACCCACGTCGCTCGACGCCATCCCGATATCCCCCACCTGCAACCTGACGACCGCGACTCGACGAACGCCCCGCGCGAACGCCCATTCGATCCTGTGCCGTGCGCCCGCAGGATCGATTCGTGATTGTTGTTTATCTGGCGCGCCGGGTGCGAAACGCACCGTTGCCCCCTGCCTCCGAGCACGGCACGGACTGAACGACACGGGAGGGAATCTCGCTCCATGGCCGATTTTCGCTGGTACGGTCACAACTGTTTCCGCATCCGCTCGAAAGAGGGCACCGTCCTCACCGACCCGCCCGGCAAGGGCACCGGGTACGGCTTCAGCAGCAAGCCCACCGCCGATATCGTCACGCTTTCGCACGAGAAGGCCGATCACGCCAACCTCAAGGGCGTCAAGGACGACTACGTCCTCCTGACCGGACCGGGCGAGTACGAGATCCACGACGTCTTCGTTTATGGCTTCCGCAGCTTCCATGACGACGTCAGGGGCGCCGAGCACGGCTACAACACCATCTTCGTGTTCGAGATGGATGGCATGCGCATCGCTCACCTCGGCGATCTCGGTCATCGCCTCACGCCCGAGCTCACCGACGCGCTCGACAACGTCGACGTGCTGCTCATCCCCGCCGGCGGCGGCGAGGGCATCATCACCCCCGAACAGGCCGCCAAGATCATCGGGACGATCGAGCCGAACGTCGTCATCCCGATGCAGTTCGCCACGCCGAAGGGCGACAGCAGCCTGGCCGGCGTCGACGAGCTGGCCCGGCACCTGGGCCTCGACCTGCCGGAGCCGGTCGACAAGGTTGCCATTCGCAGCAGCGATTTCGATGAGACGATGACCTTCATCGTGCTCAACCCCACCGCCTGACCTCATGCAACACGGGCGCCGGAGGTGCGCCCGAATGGAGCGATTCTCGATGCCGAAGTACATTTTCGTGACCGGTGGGGTGGCGTCGTCCGTCGGCAAGGGCATCACCACCGCTGCCCTCGGGCGAATGATCAAGGCGCGCGGCGCCAGCGTCTCGATCATGAAGCTCGACCCCTACCTCAATGTCGACCCGGGCACGATGTCGCCCTACCAGCACGGCGAGGTGTTCGTCACCGATGACGGCGCCGAAACCGACCTCGACCTCGGCCACTACGAGCGCTTCATTGACGAGAATCTCTCGAAAGCGTCCAACGTCACCACCGGCCAGGTTTACTCCACCGCCATCGCCAAGGAGCGCCGCGGCGATTATCTCGGCGGCACGGTCCAGGTCATCCCCCACATCACCGACGAAATCAAGCACCGCATTCGCCTCGCCTCGCGCCAGCACGAGTCCGACGTCGTCATCTGCGAGGTCGGTGGCACCGTCGGCGACATTGAGGGTCAGGCGTTCATCGAAGCGATCCGCCAAATGCGCCGCGAGCTTGGCCGTCGCAACTGCCTCTACCTCCACGTCACCTTGCTGCCGCGCCTCGGCGCGACCGGCGAGCTGAAGACCAAGCCCACCCAGCAGAGCGTGCGCGAGCTGCGCTCGCTCGGGATCCAGCCCGCTATCATCGTTTCCCGGGCCGCCGACGAGATCCCCGATGAGGTGCGCGACAAGATCGCGCTCTTTTGCGATGTCGACACCGAAGCGGTGATCGGCCTCCAGACGGCGCGCTCGATCTACGAGGTGCCGCTCATTCTCGAGGAAGCCGGGCTCGGCACCTATGTCGCCGAGCACTTCGACCTGCCCCTTCAGCCGCAGCTCGGCGAGTGGGAGGCGATGGTCGGCCGCATCGTCAAGGAAAAGAAGGAAATCCGGATCGCCCTCGTCGGCAAGTACGTCGAGCTTCACGACGCCTACCTGAGCGTTGCGGAATCGTTGATGCACGCGGGCCTGTTTCACAACGTCGATATCGAGATCGAGTGGGTCAACTCCGAGACGACCTCGCCGGAAGAGATGGAAACGATCCTGCGGCACGTCTCCGGGGTCGTCGTTCCCGGCGGGTTTGGGCCGCGCGGCATCGAGGGCAAGGTCAAGGCGGTCCAGTTCGCCCGCGAGCGCAACATCCCCTATCTCGGGCTCTGCTACGGGCTGCACATGGCGGTGATCGAGTTCGCCCGCAACGTGCTTGGCCTTGAAGGGGCCAACTCGTCCGAAATCGATCCGCAGACGCCGCACCCGGTGATCGACCTGATGCCCGGGCAGCGCGGTGTCGACAAGGGCGGCAC
>JAEVYR010000587.1 GCA_023392645.1 Chloroflexota bacterium
GGGCGAGACCGGCGATCGGCGTCAATTTACCAAGCCTTTCGATAGCGCATCTTCACACAGCGGCGGGGTCGAGTCAACGTCGTCCGGCGCGGTTTCGCGCGGCATCCCCCGGTGCTGGCGCTGTCTTCGTCGTGCGTGGTGGCATACCGCGCGGCCGCCGGGCCGGTGACGTCGAGCGACAGGGCGTCGTCAGGCAGTTGCAGGGCCGCGTCGACGATCTCCCGCCAGTACCCGGCGTCGTCGCAACGGCCAAGGTCGAGGATCGAAATCGCGGGGTGATCTCCCTGCCCGGCGATCCAGCGGTTGAGGATGTGCGCGTCGTCGAGCGTGTCGTGCGAAACATCGGCCAGTCCGGTCGCCTGGTACCGGCGCCACGCGGCAAGCAGCCGATCGGCCGCGAGGACGGGGTCGACACCCGGCGCGGCGTCGTACCGCTCACCTGTCTCAACGACGAGGCGATCCTCGGCCAGCGATTCACGCTTGCCGGGGCGAATGTCGAGCACGACATCCTCGGCCGGCAATGCGCCGATCGTCGTCCGCGACCAGATCCGGCCGGCGACAACCAGCCACAGCTCGCGCTGCCCGGCGATCGGCGAGGGCGCGACGAGCGCGACGTGATGATGCTCAATCGCCCGCCGCAGCTCGCGCTGTCCGGCGACGAGGCCATTGACGACGGTGAGGTTGCGTCGCAGTTTCTCGGCCCGTTCGAAATCCCGCCGCTCGGCGGCGTCTTCCAGCGCGTTCCACAGCACCTCGTAGAGCGCGTCGTCGTCGCCGTCGAGGAACCGGATCACCTGGTGGACGATGTCGAGATAGGCATCGCGAATGGTGACATCGACGCACGGGCCGATGCACTTGCCCAGCGCGAGCCGCATGCAGGGTTTGCCGTAGGAACGGGCGTCCTTGAACGAGCGGGTGCAGGTTCGCAACGGCAGCACATCGTTGATCACGTCGACCGTGCGCCTGGCGGCGCTGCGGCTGCGGTATGGCCCGAAATAGCGCGCCCCGTCGTCCTTGCGGTCCTTCACCAGCGTCACCCGCGGCCAGCGATTGGACACGTCGACGCGGATGTAGGGGTAGTGCTCGAAGGCGCGCAGGGCGGAGTTGTAGCGCGGCGTGTACCGCCGGATCATCTGCGCCTCGAGCAGCAACGCCTCCAGCTCGGAACCAACGACTTCGGTGTCGATGACGGCGATCGCGTCGACCAGCCCCTCCAGCTTGCGCGCGTAACCGACCTGCGTGGAAAAGTAGGTACCGACCCGCTCGCGCAGGTTCTTCGCCTTGCCGACGTAGAGCACCTGTCCATCGGCATCCCGCATGATGTAGACGCCGGGCTTGCGGGGGATATCCGCGAGCAGGCTGCGGTCGACCAGCGATCGTCCCCGCCCGACCTTGTTGCGGTCGGTGCGCGTTCGCGGCGTGCCCAGCACCTTGAGCGCGTCAAAGCTGGCCGCGCCCTGCCGCCGGGCCTCGGCCTCGAGTCGCAGCGCGACCTCGGCCGTGAGGGCCGCGTCGACGCCGGCGCGGTGAATCTTGCGCGGGCTGAGTCCGACCTGTCGGGCGACCCGATCCAGGCTCGGGCGACGCATACCCGGCACGAGGCGAGTCGCGAGCGTGAGCGTGTCGATTGCCTCGTTGATCAGCTTGCCGACGTGCACGCGGCCGAGCTCGGCGTTGAGGAAGCCGATGTCGAAACCAACGTTGTGCCCGACGAGCACGTCGTCGGCGAGGAACTCCACCACCTGATCGGCGAGATCGGCGAACGGCGCCGCGTCGGCGACATCGTCGTCGCGGATTCCTGTCAGTTTGGAGATGTACTCGGGGATGCGCCGTGAAGGGTTGACGAGCTGATTGAAACGGTCGGTTTCGACGCCGCCCTCGAAGCGCACCAGCGCGACCTCGATGATGCGCTGGCTGGCCGCCTTGAGCCCGGTCGTCTCGACGTCGATCGCCACGAAGCGCGGCAGCAGCGAATCGCCGACCACAATCGCGCCGGGCACGCCCTCGGCCAGCATCCACCGGCCGTCCGCCGTATAGGTCAGCCGGTTCTCCGTCGCCAGCGTCGATTGCAGGAGCGAACGCCACAGTTTCGGCGAGGCGCTGTGCCCGAACACATGCGCGACCAGGGCATCCTCGGGCACGCTGCCGCCATGGGCCGTAACGAACGCCACGGCGGACTCGCCGAGCGCCTCGTAGCGCCCTTCGGTGTCGGATTCCGGTTGGGAAGCGGCGCGGGCCATGGAGAACTCCGGAGACGAACGGTCCGCGATTGCGGCGAGCCCCTGCGGGGTGGTATCCCACGATAGTACGTTCGTTCGGGACACGCTTGGTTATAGCGCATACCGTGACATGCGGACAAAGCCCATGACGGGCCCTGCTGCTCCGACCCGAGGGCCGCGTTCCAAATAGAACGCGGCCCTCAACGTGGAATGGCGACCATTGGCTTGTGCCTACTCGGCGGGTTCGACGAACTCCGTGACGACCCAGCCGGTGTTCCCCAGCGCGTCGCGCACCTGCCACCAGGTGTAGCCCTCGCCTTCTTCGGGACCGGCAAGGACATCGAGCACGGTGCCAGTTTCGAGCGTGGTGACGATGTCCGAGGTCGTGTTCGCCTCGGCGCGCAGGTTCAGGGGCCCATCGACGACCACCACGCGCATCTTGAGGCGAATGTCGACTGACTGCGGCGTCGGCGACGTCGGTGGCGCTGGCGTCGGAGTAGGTTTGAGGGACGACCTGGTCGGTTCCGCGGCCGGAGCGTCAGCGGTTGCCACCGGCTCCCGAATATCGACGCCTTGTGCCGTCGTTGACGAAGCATCTGCCTGCGAGCCGGGCGCGACAGGCTCCAGCGCGTCGGCTGGAACCCAGCCCTGATCGCCGGTCTCGACCACGCGCACCGGCCACCAGGTACCGCCGTCCGTGGTGTCGGATTCACCCGTGATCTCTAGCGCGGTATTCGGCTTCAACGTCGCCCGCTCGATCCCCGTCGCGGCCGGCGCGCCCCGCAGCGCGGTCTCCTCTCGAACGACGGCTTGCCCACCCGTTTCCAGTTCCGGCGGCCGCGTTCCGATCGCGAACAGCGTGGCCCCGCCACCGATATAGACGACGCCATCGACGATCGCTGGAGACGAATCCCAGACACGGCTGTCCATGCGGGATCGCCAATGTTCCGCGCCGCTCTTCGCGTCGAGCGCGTAGAGGTACCCGTCCGACGCGAAGTACACCACCCCGTCCACGACCCCGGGGGACGACTGGACGGAATACGTAGTCCCGAAACGCCAGCGCTCCTGCCCGGTCGAGGCGTCCACCGCATAGAGAAAGGCATCGTTATTGCCGATATACACCATTCCGTCGACGACGGCCGGTGACGTCATCATCTCGTATCCGTACTCGGTCGTGAATCGCCAGCGCTCCAGTCCAGTTTCCGCATCCAGGGCGTAGAGG
>JAEVYR010000599.1 GCA_023392645.1 Chloroflexota bacterium
CCCCAGCGCGGATCCTCCCAGGCGAGATCCTTGCCGGTCGTCTCCAGTGAGCGGGCGGCCTTCTGGATCGCGCCCTCGAACGAGCGGTCGATCGCCATCACCTCGCCCGTCGCCTTCATCTGGGTGCTTATCGTGCGGTCGGCGCGCGGAAACTTGTCGAACGGCCAGCGCGGGATCTACGCCACCACGTAGTCGAGCGCCGGCTCGAACGCCCCCGTCGTCTTGCCGGTAACGACGTTGGTGATCTCGTCGAGCCGCTTGCCGATCGCAATCTTGGCGCTGAGGCGGGCGATCGGATAGCCGGCCGCCTGCGACGCCAGCGCCGACGAGCGGCTGACGCGCGGGTTGACCTCGATCACCCCGTAGGCCATCGAGTTCGGGTCGAGCGCGAACTGGACGTTGCAGCCGCCCTCGATCTTCAGGTTGCGGATGATGTTGAGCGCCGAGGTGCGCAGCATCTGGTACTCGCGATCCGACAGCGTCTGCGACGGTGCGACGACAATGCTGTCGCCGGTGTGGACGCCCATCGGGTCGATGTTTTCCATGTTGCAGATCGTGATGCAGGTGTCCGCGCCGTCGCGCATCACCTCGTACTCGATCTCCTTCCACCCCAGCAGCGAGCGCTCCACCAGCACCTGGTGAATCGGGCTCGCGTTGAGCCCCGACCGCACGAACTGCTCCAGTTCCTCCGGCGTCGTCGCCACGCCGCCGCCCGTGCCGCCGAGCGTGTATGCGGGCCGGATCACCATCGGCAGCGGCACCTCTTCGGTGAACGCGACGGCTTCCTCGACGCTGTGCACGATGCGGCCAGGGATGGCTGGCTCGCCGATCCGCTCCAGCAGATCCTTGAACAGGGCGCGGTCCTCGGCCATCTGGATCGACTCGACCGGCGTGCCGAGCATCCGCACGTTGTACTCGTCGAGGATGCCCAGCTCGGCGCACTTCACGGCGAGGTTGAGTCCGGTCTGCCCGCCGATCGTCGGCAGCAGACCCTCGGGACGCTCGCGCTGGATGATGCGGCGAATGACCTCGGGCGTCAGCGGCTCGATGTAGACTGCGTCAGCGACGTCCTCATCGGTCATGATCGTCGCCGGGTTCGAGTTGACGAGGATCGTGCGAATGCCCTCCTCGCGCAGCGCCCGGCATGCCTGCGTGCCGGCGTAGTCGAACTCCGCCGCCTGGCCGATGACGATCGGGCCCGACCCGATGACCAGCACACTCTCCGGTATTCCCATATTGCCGCCGTATCCCCTTCATTCGTGTCGTCTGCCGGTCAGTTTGGCGCTGGCGCTGGTGTGAAGACGCCGTGCAGGATCTTGAGGTTGGCGACTCTTACGACGCCGTCCCAGCCGTTCGGCGCTCGTCGACCATTGCCAGGAACCGGTCGAACAGCTCGCCGTTGTCACTGGGGCCAGGCGACGCCTCCGGGTGGAACTGGACCGAGAACACCGGCAGGTTCCGGTTGCGGATGCCTTCGACCGAGCCGTCATTGAGGCTTCGCAACGCCACCTGCCACCCGCCCGCTTCGGGGAACCCTTCGCTGTCGACCACATAGCTGTGATTCTGCGACGTGATCGTGACCCGGCCGGTGGACTCGTCGATCACCGGGTGGTTGCCGCCCCGATGGCCGAATTTGAGCTTGGTCGTTTGCGCGCCGATCGCGCGCGCGAGGAGCTGGTGCCCGAGGCAGATGCCGAAGTACGGCTTCTCGTCCGCCAGCAGGTGCTGGACGACATCGAGACCGGCGTCGAGGTTGGCCGGGTCGCCGGGCCCCGGCGAGACCACCACGCCGTCCGGCTTCAGCGCCTCGACTTCATCGTAGGCAGTCCCATACGGCACCACCGTCACGCGAGCACCGCGCTCAACGAGCGAACGGACGATGTTGCGCTTGACGCCACAGTCGATCAGGACGATGTGCGGCCCGGCGCAGTTGCCGAGCGATTCTCGCTCGGTCGCCCGGACCTCCCCGACGACATCCTGCTCGCCGGGCAGCTTCGCCCGCGTCGCTCGCTCGACCAGCTCGTCGTCGCTCAACTCGGCCGCGTGGTGGACCATCACGGCGCGCATATCGCCAACCGAGCGCAGGTGTCGCGTCAACGCGCGAGTATCGATCCCGCCGATGCCGGGAATTCCGGCGCGCTTGAGATACGCATCGATGGTGTCCCGCGAACGCCAGTTCGAGGGGTGATCGCTCGCCTCACGCACGATCAGGCCGGCGATCCACGGCTGGCGTGACTCGTTGTCGTCGTCGTTGACGCCGTAGTTGCCGATCAGCGGATAGGTCATGCAGACGAGCTGGCCGCGGAAGGATGGATCGGTGCAGACCTCCTGATAGCCCGTCATCGTGGTCGTGAACACGGCCTCGCCGCTGGCATCGACGTCCGCGCCAAAGCCACGACCGCGGAATACCCGGCCGTCGGCGAGCGCCAAGGCGGCGTCATGGGCAGGGTGGTATCGCTCAGGCACGGTAGGCTTCCTCTCCGTCGATAAAGGTGCGCTCGGCGCGGCCGCGCAGGGTCATGCCGATCAGCGGCGTGTTCACGCTCTTGCTCCGTATGGTATCGCGATTGACGACCCACTGTACGTTCGGATCCCACACGGTCACGTCCGCGACGGCACCGGGGGTCAGCGTGCCGCGGTCCAGGCCGAAGATCTCCGCCGGCGCGGCGGTCCAGAGCCGCACCAGCTCGCTCGCGTCGAGATGACCGGCGCGCACCAGCTCCCAGGTGGCTGAAAAGGCGAACTCGCTGCCGCTCATGCCCATCGCCGCGTGCTCGTAATCAGCGCCGAGCTTCTCCGGGTCGGCGTGTGGCGCGTGATCGGTGCCGAAGATGTCGAACCGGCCCTGCCGAACCGCCGCCAGCAATCCGGCCGTGTCGTCGACCGAACGCAGCGGCGGGTTGACCTTGGTATAGGGGTGCGCCGGCTCCAGCGGCGCGCCGGCGGGCGCCGTGGTGTGATGCAGCTCGCGCGTGCCGCCGACCCACTCATCGCTCATGACGATGTGGTGGGGCATCACCTCGGCGGTGACGCGCACCCCGCGCTGCTTCGCCTCGGTGATCAGCTCGATGCCGCGCGGCGTGCTGACGTGGCAGACATGCAGCCAGCCGCCGGTCAGCTCGGCCAGCATCAGGTCGCGGGCGATGATGATCTCTTCGGCCGCTGCCGGGATGCCCTCGATCCCGAGCCGGCGGGAAACCTCGCCCTCGTGCATCGCGCCGCTGGCGATCGCCTTGTCCTCGCAGTGGACGATCACCGGCACGCCGAGCGACTTCGAGGCCTCCAGCGCCTCGCGCACGATCGCGCTGTTCGCGGTGGTGTCGCCGTCGTCGGAGAATCCGATCGCGCCGGCCTCGACCAGCGCGGCGAAATCGACCGCCTCGCCGCCGGTGCGGCCCTTCGTGATCGTCGCGATCGGCAGCACCGTGCAGGCGGTGTCGCGAGCGGCCCGCTCGATCAGGTCGCGGACGATCTCGGGCGAATCGAGCGCGGGCTTCGTGTTCGGCATGCAGGCCACCGTGCCGAAACCGCCGGCGAGAGCCGCCAGTCCGCCGGTGACGAGGGTCTCCTTCTCCGGAAAGCCCGGGTCGCGCAGGTGGACGTGCATGTCGATCCACGCCGGCGTCACCAGCCTGCCTGCCGCATCGATCACCTCGTCGCCCGGACCTGCCTCGATCGCGGGTGCGACCGCGGCGATGCGACCATCGGCGATTCTGACGTCCATCACCTCGTCGATGGCGTTCGCCGGGTCAATCACCCGCCCCCCACAGAGAATTTTCGCCCTGCTCATTTGCCGATCTCCCCGCCGCTCACGTCGAAAC
>JAEVYR010000600.1 GCA_023392645.1 Chloroflexota bacterium
TTCGCGGTCACGATCAGGAAGAAACCGACGACGCTCTTGACCATGCCGACCGCGGTGGCGAAACCGTAGTCGCCCGCCTGGATGCCGCGGAAGTAGCCGAAGGTGTCGAGCACCTCGGCGGCGTCGGCGCCGACCGCGCCGCGTTGCAGGAAGTACTGCTCGAAGCCGACCGACAGCATCGAGCCGAGCCGCAGGATCAGCAGCAGCACGATGATCGGCCGGATGCCGGGCAGGGTGATGTTGATCAGCCGCCGGAATCCCCCGGCGCCATCCATCGCCGCCGCCTCGTAGAGCTGCACGTCGATCTTGGTCAGCGCCGCGAGGAAGATGATCGTCCCCCAGCCGATCTCCTTCCAGATCGACTGGATCACGACCAGCGGCTTGAAGATATCCGGGTTCGACATGATGTTGACGGTGTCGAAGCCCTGGTTGCGCAGGACCTGGTTGAGGAAGCCGTCGCCGCCGAAGACCTGCTGCCAGATCGCGATGATGATCACCCAACTGATGAAGTGGGGCAGGTAGACGACGCTCTGGACGCCGCGCTTGACCTTCTCGCTGATCAGGCTGTTGAGCAGCAGCGCCAGCGCCAGCGGGGCGGGGAAGGCAAAGATGAGCTGCAAGCCCTCGATGATGAGCGTGTTCTTCAGGGCCGTCGCGAAGGCCGGGTCGTCGAAGATCGCCCGGAAATTCTCCAGTCCGACCCACGGGCTGTCGCGGATGCCGATGAAGACGCTGTAGTCCTTGAAGGCGATCACGTTGCCGAGGATCGGCAGGTAATGGAAGACGACGTACCAGAGGAAACCGGGGAGGATGAACAGGTAGACGGCGCGATTCGCCCACATCCGCCGCCACACGGAGGATTGTCGCCGGCGGAGCGGCGGGCCAGCCGGGGGCGGAAGCGCGGTGTCGGTCGAGGGCAGGGCCATGGCGGTTTCTGCATGGTGGCGCGATCGGCATGTTGAATGGCGCCATGATAAACGTCTCGACCGGCCCGTGCCATTCGGCCCGCGTCGATCGCGGCCATCCGCCCGGCCAGTGGCGGCGTGTCGGGAACGCTCTCCCGCGCCTCCTGCAAGCGATTATGGTGACTCTTTGGCATGTGTCGTGCGGCGACAAGCCTCACATCCCGAGCGGGCGGTGTCCCGCTGCAATCAGGAGGAGCGCCTCATGCATGGTTCCCGGCGTTGGCTGTATGTCTTTGTCGCGGTATTGATGACGATCGGGGGATGGTTCTCGGCGATGGGCGCCGTCGCCCAGACCGATGCGCCGACCGTCCAGCCGGGTGGCGACCTGCCCGGTGACCCTTCGGTGCAACTCGTCAAGGTCGCTGACGGGTTGATCGATCCCATCAATGTGCAGTCGGCGAATGACGGCTCCGGCCGCGTTTTCGTGCTGGAGCGCACCGGCACGATCCGCATCATCGACAAGGACGGGAAACTGCTCGACGAGCCGTTCCTCGACATCTCCAACCAGGTCAAGATCGACTTCCTCGAACAGGGGCTGCTCGGGCTCGCATTCCATCCGGACTACGAGAACAACGGGCGCTTCTTCGTCTACTACAGCGACTACCAGACCAACGGCGACCATTTCCTGGTCGAATACGCGGTCTCCGATGACGACCCGAACGTGGCCGATCCCGACAGCGGCAAGGTCCTGCTGACGGTCGACGACCCCTACGTGAACCACAACGGCGGCACGATGCACTTCGGCCCCGACGGGTACCTCTACATGACCATCGGCGACGGCGGGCTCGCCGGTGATCCCTACAACAACGCCCAGGATGTCAGCAGCCTGCACGGCAAGATCCTGCGGCTCGACGTCGATACCGACGGCTCGCATCCCTACAACATCCCCGCCGATAACCCGTTCGCGCCGGGCGGCGTCCAGCAGTCGGCGGTCGCCAACGAGGCGGCCCAGGCTGACGGCTACCATCCGGACGCGGCGCCAGAAATCTGGGCTTACGGGCTGCGCAACCCGTGGCAGTTCAGCTTCGACGCCGAGACGGGCGACATGTACATCGCCGATGTCGGCCAGGTCTTCTGGGAGGAGATCAACTTCGTTCCCGCCGACCAGGTCACCAACGGCGGCATGAACTTCGGCTGGGACCACATGGAGGCGTCGCACTGCTACCCGCCCGATGAGAGCGAATCGTGCGCCAAGCCCGGCGAGATGCCGGTCGCCGAGTTCCAGCACGGCGACAACGGCTGCTCGATCACCGGCATCGGCATCTACCGTGGCGACGCGTACCCCGATCTCGACGGCATCTACTTCTCCTCCGACTTCTGCTCCGGCAAGATCTGGGGTCTGGCTCAGGATGACAGCGGTGCCTGGCAGTTCCAGGAGCTGCTGGATACGGACCTGGCGGTGACCGGCGCCGGGCAGGGTGAGGATGGCTCGCTCTACGCGACCTCCTGCACCTGCCAGTTCGGCCGCAGCTACAACCCGTTCGACAACGCGACGGGCGTGGTCTGGAAGCTGGTCCAGAGCGACCATGTGCCTGAAGGCGCCGAGACGGCGCCGGGCAGTGTCGCTGCCGGCACGCCGGTCGCGGCGACGCCGGAGGGCTGAGATGACTCCGCGTGACCTGCGTCACCGGCACCAGGCGAGGGCGGGCG
>JAEVYR010000216.1 GCA_023392645.1 Chloroflexota bacterium
CTCGATCAGGTCGAGCGCGACGAGGATCTTGTTGATCGTGATCAGCTCGGCGCGGTCCTCGCCGTAGAACGCCGCCTCGCGCTGCTGCGAGGGGAAGGCGTAGCCCCGCGTCGGCGATTCCTCGCGACGGTCCGTCCAGACCGTGTAGGAGTTGAGCAGCCCGATGCCCTTGAGGCCGACCAGCGGCGCGTACTGGGTGACGATGCTGTTCCAGTGCCAGTACCACCCGCGCCGGCGCGTGTCGTCGCCGCTACGCTCGGTGCTGGCTTCGGAGCGGTCGCCGACCACCCCGGTCACGCGCGGGTCGCGGCGGGCGCGGGGCGGTCCCTGCCGGCGCGGCAGTCGTCGCCGGGTCGGCTGATCGGTGCCGGCCGGCTGGCCGTCCCGATCCTCGTCTCTGGTCCGCTCGTCGCGGTCCGGTTCGCGGTGGTGCCTCGTCATCGGGCGCCTGCCACGGTGACCGATGGGCACGACGCCGCTTGACAGGCCTCGGCGTGCCTGCCTACAATGCGGAACAAGTCGCGTGGGTACATGACACCCTCCCTTGGCGGGGACGATTCTTTCGACGCGTCGGTTGGCCGGAAGGCGATCTCAGCGTTTGGCGACGGCGGGATCGATCTCCGGAGTCCACACACCCCAACAGCTTTCGGGAACGCTCGGTGTTGACGCACCGGGCGTTTTCTTGTCCCTCGGCTGCCGGATGGCGTTGCCGGCGTGCAAGCGCACCGCGTCACGCCGATGCCCGCGCCCGTGTTGGCGCACGGCGCGGAGCGCGAGGTCGTGACGGTGGACGCGGCCGGCGGTCAGGACTGGCTCCTTCTGGATGAAACGAATGACGATGCCGAAACCGTTGGCGCGGTTGCGGCGATTGCGGCGACCGGCGCCGCCCGGCAGGGACGTGGCGCGCATCCCCTCCGGGCGAGGCCCATCGTTGCGATGGCGTCGCCCGCGTGGCGACACGACGGCGCGCTGGCCGGATGGCGTCAAGGATACGTCGCCGGACCGCTCTTCGTCGTACTGTACGTACGGTCTTATCATACTCCAGTGCCCGATCGGTCCTCGCACGGCGGTCTCCCTCCCTTCCCCTTCGATCGTCCTGAACGCTGGCCGACATGCGGCGGCGCAGAACCCTCCGCTACGCCAGCGACGCCCGCAGCGCGTCGAGCCGCTCCCGAATCTCCCGCAGCCCCGTGCCGGCCTGCCGCCACGCGATCACCCGGCGCAGCAGCTCCAGCTCGCGCTCGTCGAACAGCAGGTAGCCGCTCTCGGTGCGCGCCGAGGGTTGCACGATGCCCTCGCGCAGGTAGAAATCGAGATGCGTGCGGGACAGCCCCGTCGCCGCGCGCAAATCGCCGCTCATGTAGAGGCGAGCGATCCGGGCGGTGGCGGCGTCGGCGTCGCGCGGGGGCTGGCCGGGAATCGGTTCTGGGTGCTGGGTCGACATCGCGCGGTCGCATCCCTTACTTAAACGATCGCATCGAGGAGGGTCGATTGCGCCATCCTCGCATCACTCTGCAATTGCATAGTACTGATGGTAGTGCCCCGCCAGGGCAATGTAAACGTGTGTCCGATTGTCACCTGGCTTGTGGCTGGACGCGCCGTCTCCAACCTGGCGAGCCTGCCGGGCGCGGGCGATGCCCGGCCCCTCCCGCAGGGTGTGCCCGTCGTGCTCGCTGCAGGCCTACCAGCAGCGGCGAAACGTGCCACCCGGGTGTGGATCGAGCGGGTCGGGCGGAGTGGCATCCGGGCCCTCCCCCAGCGTATCGGCCGGGCGCTCCCGCGCATCTCTCGCAAGCGGCCGGCGCGCCCCCGGAAAGCGCCGAGCGGGCGTCACGGCAAACGGCTGCGTTCCCGTGCCGCGGAACCGGATGCCAACCTCGAACGTTCAAACGGGCAGCGCTCCGTTCGGCGCGCCCCGCCGTGGGTATACTTGTTCGGAATCGCGCGGGTATCGCGCCCGGCGCCATCCCGTTTCCGTTTCGACCCATATCGCCCGGTCAGGAAGTTGTCACCCTATGGAGCCTCGTCCTCAGTCCACGCGCGCTGGTCAGTCCCAGCCGACCTCGCGGCATCCGGCTGCCGGCCAGCCGTCCGAGATGGGTGGTCCCTACCAGCAGCCCGACCCGACCACCATGGTCGCCCCGCCCCGCACGGACTACGACTACAGCCCGCTCGATCTCGCCCCGCCGGGCCAGCGCCGTCGCCGGCAGCTCGTGGCCGCCGCCCTCGGCGGGCTCCTCATGCTCGTGCTCGTCGCCGCCATCGTCTTCGCCTTCCTCGCCCTGCGCGACACCGGCGGCGACGACGGCGACACCGACCTCGCCGCCCTCAGCACCCAGGCCATGCAAACCGCCGAAGCGAAGCATGTCGGCACGCCGGACGCCACCGAGCCGTCCGCCGAGGAGACCCAGGCCACCGCCGGCGAGACCGCCAGCCAGCCATCCGCCACCGCCGGGCTCGCCGGTGCCGGCGAGCAGGCCGCCGTCGATCCCACCGCCCCCCCCGCCCAGGCC
>JAEVYR010000114.1 GCA_023392645.1 Chloroflexota bacterium
ACCGCACCCATTGGTACACTGGACACCGGGTCAGCCGCGTGGCTGGCTCACGTCATTCGACCCGTCACCCACGGAAAGACACCGATGACCGAGACGACCGCAGGCGCCACCATCGAAACGACCGCCACCGGGCATCCCAGCGCCCCGATTCTCGCCCGCGAGGCGGGCGTCAACCCGGTCGACTATATGCGCTCGCGCGGCTTCGTCCAGGACATCAGCGACGAGGAAGGGCTTCGCGCGCTCTTCGACCGGGACGAGCCGGTCACCCTCTATCAGGGATTCGATCCGACCGGGCCGTCGCTCCACGCCGGGCACATGGTCGGCATCATGATGCTCGGCTCGATGCAGCGCCTCGGCCACCGGCCGATCGCCCTCGGCGGCGGCGGCACGGCGATGGTCGGCGATCCCAGTGGCCGCACCTCGGCCCGCGAGCTGATCCGCGAGGAGGACCTCGCTACCAACATCGCGGCGATCACCGCCCAGCTCGGTCGCTACCTCGATTACGAGGGCGACCGCTTCGGCGACAATCCGGCGGCGATCTCGCTCAACAATGCCGACTGGCTGCTCGATTTGAAGTACATCCCCTTCCTGCGCGACATCGGCCGGCACTTCTCCGTCAACGAGATGCTTGGCGCCGAGACCTACCGCGAGCGTCTGGAGACGACCGGACTCAACTTCGTCGAGTTCAACTACCGGATCGTGCAGGCGTACGATTTCCTGCACCTCTACCGGACGCAGGGATGCCTGTTGCAGCTTGGCGGGTCCGACCAGTGGGGCAACATCGTCGCCGGCGTCGATCTCGTCCGCCGCGTCGAGGCCCAAAAGGTCTTCGCGCTGGTCTGCCCGCTGATTACGACGGCGTCCGGCGAAAAGATGGGCAAGACCGGCACCGGCGTGCGCGTCTGGCTCGATCCGGAGATGTTCTCGCCCTACGACTACTTTCAGTACTGGGTCAACACCGACGACACGCTGGTTGAGACCTACCTCAAGCGGTTCACCTTCCTGCCGAACGAGGTGATCGCCGACCTTACCTCGGTGCAGGGGCAGGCGTTGCGCGAGGCGAAGCGGGTGCTGGCGCTGGAGGCGACGGCGCTGGCGCACGGGCTCGACGCCGCCCGGCAGGCCGAGGAGGCCTCGAAGGCGCTCTTTGGCGGCGGCCAGCAGGCCGGCAGCGACGATGCCTCGCTGCCGACGGTGACGATCCCGGCGCCGGACGTCACGGACGAGTTCACCATCGCCGACGCCTTCGTCGCGGCCGGGCTGGCGAAGGGACGGGGCGAGGCGCGCCGGCTGGCGGGGCAGGGCGGTCTCCGCGCCGGCGAGGACAAGATCACCGACGTCGACCAACCGTTCTCGACGCTCCTCGACGGCGACAACGCCGTCATCCTCCGCGCGGGCAAGAAGCGCTTCCAGCGCGTCGTCGTCGGCTAGAGCGGTTGCCGGACGGACGGATGGGTGGCAGGAGCGAATCTCCCCGATCCGTGCCTTCCGGAGTTGCCGCTAGATGGTCACCCGACCCCCATACACGCATCTTGACCATCTGGGCCATCTAGTGCGTCAGGTGGTCAAGACGGTCAGGCTCGCTCGCCAACGTGACCATCTGAAACACGCCGGAGTTCCGCCCAAACTGGCTTACATGGTCTAGACGGTCAAGATGGTCACGTGACCACCTGGCGCGGCGGGCGGCCCAACCCGGCTGAAAACCCGCTGTGTTCGATTGATGCCAGCTGAAATCATCCGGCGGAGCGGTAGGCGAGGTCGAGGATGCGGTTCGCCGCGACCCCGTCCTCGACGGTCACGCGCGGCTCGGCCTCACCCCGCCAGACCTCGATGAAATGAGCGATCTCTCGCTCGAACCGGTCTCCCTCCGGCACCGCGACCGCCTCCCAATCGCCGCCGGCCCGGCAGAAGCGCAACTGATTCTCGACGTAGTCCATCTCCAGCGTGCCGCCCGTGCCGTAAACCGTCACCGTCCACTCGCCGACCGGCGTTCGCCAGCTCGATTCGATCACCCCGATCGTGCCGTCCGCCGTCTGCAGCAGCATCGCCGCCGTGTCCTCCGTCGCCAGCGCCGGGCCGAGCTCGGTTTCCCGCGTGCTCGTCATCGCCGCGATGTGAACCGGCTCCCCGATCAGGAAGCGGAAGAGGTCGACCGAATGCACGCTGGTGTCCATCATTGGGGCGCCGCCGGAGACGGCCGGGTTCGAGAACCACGTCGTCGCGGCATCAGCCTTGAGTCCCGCGAAGCGATTCCGAAACGTCATCGGCGTGCCGATCGCGCCGTCCCCGATCATCTGCCGCATCACCTCGATGTGCGGCTGGAAGCGGTGGCAGAATCCGACCGTCAGCAACGCGCCGGTCTCGCGCACCCGCCGCTCGATCCGCTCGGCGTTGGCGAGCGTGTTGGCGAGGGGCTTCTCGCAAATCATCGCCAGCCCGGCGGCGATGGCCGCCTCGACCAGTTCGGCGTGCGTCGCGGGCGGGGTGCAGATGCTGACGATATCGATCGTGCCCGATGTCATCATCTCCCCGGCGTCACCGTATGCCCGCGCGCCCATCTCGGTGGCCACCCGTCGTGCGGCCTCCGCATTCATGTCGGCGATCGCGACCGGGGCGATGCCGTTCGCCTGCCAGGCGCGCACGTGGGTCATCCCGATCGCGCCGACCCCGACGATGCCGACGCGGGGCAGGTGTCGCTCGCTCATGCCGTCACCTTCGTGATCTCGGCGATCTCGACCGCCTCGCCGCGCTCGGCTGACCGGTTTCCCGCCTCCAGGATCGCCAGCACATCGAGCGTCCGCGACGGCGGGATCGGCGGTGTGCCGGTGCGGACCATCTCGGCAAAGGCCTGCATCTCGGCGCGGTAGAAGCCAGGCGCGTCCTCGACCTCCATGCTGGCGTGACCCTCCGCGCCGAAGGCGGTCAGATGGAAGACGTAGGCGGCGTCGCGCAGCGTCTCGACCACCGCCGCCGGGCCGTCCGCGAGGTCGATCACGACGACATCGCGCTCCGGATAAGCGTGCCGGTGGACCCGAACCGGCCGGGCGTCAGTCACGGTCAGCAGCATCTCGACGGCGTGGACGCCGTAGTAGAACCAGTCGCCGGGCCCGACGCTGACGAGCGAGCTGAGCGCGCCGATGCGATCCAGCTCCGCCTGGAACGGCTGTCGCTCGACGGCGAAGGCGAGCGCCGAGGCGCTGAAAAGCGGCGCGCCGTGCCGCTCCGCCGTCTCGAACAGCTCCTTCGCGTCGGCCCACGAGAGCGCCATGGGCTTGTCGCCGAAGGAGGGGGTGCGCGCTTCCAGGAACGGGGTCGCCAGCTCGACGTGGCTCGCGCCGCCGCCCGTGTCATCGATGATCAGCACGCCATCGACATGGCCGACCATGGCGCCGGGCTCGGTCATGGTCCGCGCGACGTCGTGGCGCTCGGCCAGCTCCGCCACGCGGGCGTCGTCGTCGCGGCCCCAGATCATGGTGACGCGGCAGTCGTCGACGAGCGCCGGCTCGCCGTCCTTGCCGTTGAGAATGCGCAGGAATTGGTCGGCGTGGGAGGTGTTGACGCCGACGAGACCGATCGTGTGCACAGAATTGTGTCCTTGATCATTCGGTTCGGACGATGACGCCGGCACGGCGTCGCGTCGATCTTCGGCGGCACGCTGTCGCCGGTCAATACGCCCTTGCTTCGAATTGCGCGCGGGCGGCGTCGCTCAACAGCCAGAGCGGGTCATCGCGGAGGATCGGCAGGATCGTGTCGGCGAGTCCCCGCGCCGCGATCAGCCGTGACGTCGAGCGCCCCACCGGGCCGATCCGTACGGCGCCGGCCTCCACGAGCGGCGCTTCGGCCATGAGAAAATCCCGCTCCCAGCGCCAGTCGTGCAGCCGGTTCGGCACCGTGTGGCGCCGGCCGCGCGCGTCGATGACGATGCCCTCGGTGATCGCGCGCTGAAGGTGGTAGGGAACGTCGGCCAGCTCCTCCAGGCAGTGGATCGTCGTGTTGCTGTCCTGGGTGACATCGCCGAGCAGCAGGATGTGGCCCGCGTCCTCGATCAGGCGGTGATACGGGCTGTGGTCGTCGCAGGGCGACGCGCCCGACTCGTGATCGAACGCGTATCGCTCGGCTCCGGCGCCGATCGCCGCGATCGAGTGAGTCGGGTGAAGACTTCGGATCGCATCCGGCCGTTGCCGCGCCGTCTCCGGGATTCGCCCCGTCCAGCACGGCGTCGTCCGCACGTCGATCCGGGGCGGGTGGTCGGGGCCGTCCTGGCGCGCGCCGGTCAGCGTCGGGAACAGCACGGTTCCCGTCGGGCCGACCGCCTCCAGCAGCGCGTCGATGACCGCGTCGGCGCCGCCGTCGACGCGGCCGAGCCGGCTCAGCGACGAGTGGACGAGCACCGTCGCGCCCGCCTGCACGCCGAGGGCCCCGAGCTCCGCCACCAGGCTTCCCGTCGTGACGCGGGCTCGTCGATCTCCATCGTCGGCGTACATCATTGCGCTCCCTTCCACGAAACCGGCCGTCGCGGCAGCATCACCGGCATTCTGCCAGAGGGGACCGGTTCGGGCGAGCGCGGGTCGGGAGGGCTACCGATTTCCTGCCCGATTGCCCACTGAACGTGCTAAATGTGGCGTAGACTAGAGCCAGAACACGCGCTTGGAGCCGGCCTTGCGGACCCGGATGAGGGTATCGCGGCCCCTGCGCGTCTCCGGTGTGACGCGCGCGCCGACGATGGTCCGCGTCGCCTACTTCCGAAAGGAGCTCACATGAGCGATGGCACCAGCACGGTGGATCCGCTCGGCGCTCGCGCGCAACTGACGACGAGCCACGGCACCGAACTGACCTACTACCGTCTCGAAAAGCTTGTTGAGGACGGACTGCTCGACTCGCTGGATCGCCTGCCGTTCACGGTGCGCATCCTCCTCGAGAACGTGCTGCGCAATTACGGCGGCGAGTTCGCCGAGGAGAAGCACCTCAACGCGCTGGCCGGCTGGAAACCCGGCCCGGACGACAGCGGCGAGTTCCCGTTCCTGCCCGGTCGCGTGGTTCTGCAGGACTTTACCGGCGTCCCGGCGGTCGTCGACCTCGCCGCGATGCGCTCGGCGATGGATCGCCTCGGCGGCGACGTGACGAAGATCAACCCGCTCGTGCCGGCCGACCTCGTCATCGACCACTCGGTCCAGGTCGATCGCTTCGGCACGATGCTTGCCTTCGCGCGCAACGTCGATTTCGAGTACCAGCGGAACGGCGAGCGCTACGCCCTGCTGCGCTGGGGGCAGAAGGCCTTCGAGAACTTCCGGGTCGTGCCGCCGGGCACCGGCATCGTCCACCAGGTCAACCTCGAGTACCTCGCCTCCGTCGTCATGACGAAGGAGGAGCACGGCGAGACCGTCGCCTTCCCGGACACCCTCGTCGGCACTGACAGCCACACCACGATGATCAACGGGCTCGGCGTGCTCGGCTGGGGCGTGGGCGGCATCGAGGCCGAGGCCGTCCTGCTCGGCCAGCCGATGTACCTGCTCAAGCCGGATGTCGTCGGGCTCAAGTTCACCGGCTCGCTGCGCCCCGGCGCGACCGCAACCGACCTCGTGCTCACGGTCACCGAGATGCTGCGCGCGCATGGCGTCGTCGGGCGGTTCGTCGAATACTGTGGCACCGGTCTCAGCAGCCTCTCGCTCGCCGACCGCGCCACGCTCGGCAACATGTCGCCGGAGTACGGCGCCACCGCCGGCTTCTTCCCGGTCGACGACGAGACGCTCAACTACCTGCGCCTCACCGGTCGCAGCGAGGATCTCGTCGAGTTGGTCGAGGCGTACTGCAAGGCGAACGGCCTCTTCCGCACCGATGACACGCCGGATCCGGAGTTCAACGAGCTGCTGGAGCTCGATCTCTCCACGGTCGAGCCGAGCCTCGCCGGTCCGCGCCGCCCGCAGGACCGCGTCGCCCTCGGAAACGTGCGGCAGGTGTTCCGCGGCGCCTACGCCGAGCAGTTCGCCGGGCTCGACGAGCACGTCGAGTACCAGGGGTACGACGAGCAGTCCGAGGAGTCGTTCCCGGCCAGTGACCCGCCCTCGGCGATGGCCGGTGGCAACTCGAAGGATGCCGACGAATCGCACAAGCCCATGGTTGTCGAGGAAGGCGGCGGAACGGCCACGCTGACCCGCACGGCGCTCCGCAAAAAGTTCGGCGAGGTGCCGGTCATCATCGATGGCACCGAGACCCAGATGCATCACGGCTCGGTCGCGATCGCCGCGATCACCTCGTGCACCAACACCTCAAACCCGTCGGTCATGCTCGGCGCCGGCCTGCTCGCGAAGAAGGCGGTCGAGCGCGGGCTCGACTCGGCGCCCTATGTCAAGACGAGCATGGCGCCCGGCTCGCAGGTGGTTACCCGGTATCTGCAGAAGTCTGGCCTGATGCCGTACCTGAGCGCGCTCGGGTTCCACGTCGTCGGCTACGGCTGCACGACGTGCATCGGCAACAGCGGCCCGCTGCCCGAGGCAGTTGGGGAGGTGGTCGACGACAACAACCTGATCGTCGCTTCGGTGCTCTCCGGCAATCGCAACTTCGAGGGGCGCATCCACCCGCAGGTGCGGGCGTCGTTCCTCGCCTCGCCGCCGCTCGTGGTTGCCTACGCGCTCGCTGGCAGCGTCGACATTGACCTGACGACGGAGCCGCTTGGCTTCGATCCGAACGGCGACCCGGTCTACCTTCACGAGATCTGGCCGACGGATGAAGAAGTGCGCCAGGTGATGGGCGAGTCGGTCGATGCCGAGATGTTCCGCGAGGAGTACGGCTCGGTGTTCGAGGGCGACGAGCGCTGGCGCGGCCTGCCCGTGCCTGAGGGTGACCTCTACGCGTGGGATGCCGAGTCGACCTACGTGCAGGAGCCGCCGTACTTCGAGGACATGGCGCCCGAGCCGGGGGCGATCGCTGACATCGAGGGCGCCCGCCTGCTGGCTTTGCTGGGCGACTCGGTCACCACCGACCACATCTCGCCGGCCGGCGCGATCGCACCCACTAGTCCCGCCGGGGAGTACCTCACCGGGCACGGGGTCGAGCGGATGCAGTTCAACTCCTACGGATCGCGTCGCGGCAACCATGAGGTGATGATCCGCGGCACCTTCGCCAATATCCGTCTCCGCAACCAGCTCACGCCCGAGAAGGAGGGCAACTGGACGAAGTACCTGCCCACCGGCGAGGAGATGTCGATCTTCGAGGCCGCCGAGAAGTACATCGCGGACGGTACCGACCTGATCGTGATCGCCGGCAAGGAATACGGCACCGGCTCGTCGCGCGACTGGGCGGCGAAGGGCACGCTGCTGCTCGGCGCGAAGGCGGTGATCGCCGAGAGCTATGAGCGCATCCATCGCTCGAACCTGGTCGGCATGGGCGTGTTGCCGCTGCAGTTCATCGATGGCCAGAACGCCGAGAGTCTCGGCATCACCGGCGAGGAGTCGTTCTCGATCCGCAACATCGACAGCCAGCTCAAGCCGAACGCGACGCTGACGGTCGAGGCGACGCGCCCGGACGGCTCGACGTTCACCTTCGACGTTCGCGCGCGTGTCGACAGCCAGGTCGATGTGACCTACTACCGCAACGGCGGCATCCTGCCGGCCGTGCTGCGGCGGTTGCTGGATGCCTGACGACCGGCAGGCGAGCGTCAGCGCGGCGGGCCAGGGATGCTGCATCCC
>JAEVYR010000120.1 GCA_023392645.1 Chloroflexota bacterium
ATCGCGAGCGTCGCGAGCCCGGCGACGAGACCACGGGTTGAACGATTGGGGCGCGCCATGTCGGTCAGTTCTGCTCCTTGTACTCGTCGCGAGGATCGCCGCTCGGGCCGGGCTGCGGCTGGGTCGAGGCCGACGGTTGCTGCGGAAGCTCGCCCACCGGCATGGTGTCGGTGATGCCCATCGAGCAGGTCGCGTTCGGCTCCGGCGCGGTCGCGGGGTTGCGGCGGAACTCGATGATGAATTGCTCCAGCCGCGGATCGTCGACGCCGGTGAGCCGGATTTGCCGGCCCCACGACGAGGCGACGACCGGATCGGTCAGGCCCGGATACGGGCTCACGAGGATGTAGTTCTGGTTGGCGAGCGCGGCGAGGCGCTGGACGTCGGCCGCGGGGAGATCCGGGTCGTAGGTGATCCAGACCGCGCCATGCTCCAGCGAGTGGACGCCGTGTTCGTTGTAGATCGGCGCCGTGTAGACGCCGCAGGTCTGCCAGATCGGGTTGTGTGGACCGCCGGCCGGCGGCACCATCGCGTACTCCACCGTTCCGTCGACGTGCTGGGCCGGCTGGCCATCGAGCTCCGGCCACGAGATCACGCCGGTGTTCGGGTCGGTGACCGGCTCGCTCCCCTGCCCCGCCGCCGGCAGTGCCGGCACGACCACGGTGATGCATGCGATCAGCGCTATCAGTGAACGCCGCAGGAACGGACGTGTCCGCGAAGGCATGGTGTCACTCCTCGCTCCGGACCGCGCCGGTGCCGATTAGTCTGGTGTCGAGACGGGTGTGCTCTCCGCAGATGATGCCACAGGCGACGCGCTCGGGGAAGCCGCCGGGCTCCCCTCGGCGCTTACCCCATCTTCGGTCGGCTCGGCGGAGCCTCCCGCTTCGACGGTGGCCGTCGCCTCAGCCGCCTCGACTTCCGGCAGCGTGCCGGAGATGATCGACGGCTCGGTTTGCGGTGTCTGGCCGTCATCCATCGTGAACTCGGCGCCCAGGGTGCAGAGCGCGCCCGGCTCCGGCGTGTTGCCGGGGTTGCGGCGGTACTCCCGGATGAACGGCTCCAACCGGCTGTCGTCCGCGCCGTCGAACTTGAGCTGCTTGCCCCAGACCGAGGCCACGACCGGCGCGTCCATTCCCGGATATGGACTCACGAGCACGTAGCTCTGGTTGGCGAGATCCTTCAGCTTCTCGATGTCCTGCTCGGGCAGGTCGGGGTCGTAGGTGATCCAGACCGCGCCGTGCTCCAGCGAGTGAACCCCGTGCCAGTTGTAGATGGGCTCCGGATAGTAGCCGCAGCTTTGCCAGATTTCGTTGTGCGGTCCGCCGACGGGCGGGATCTGCTCGTAGAGCACCTCGCCATCGACGTGCTGCAGGGTGTAATCCTCGATCGAGAAGTACGTCGTGACGTCGTTCGTCACCTGGTACTCCTGATACTGGCGGAAGCCCCACCAGCCCGCGCCGAGCAGGATGCCGACGACCACGACGATCGAGACGCCGCGGAAGATCATCCAGTTGCGACGCTGCCGCTCGAATTCGCGCCGGCGCTGTTCGCGGCGGCGCTTGACGATCTCGGGTCGACGCTCGGCGCGCTTGCGTTGAATGTTCCCCTGGTCGCGATCGCGGCCCGAGGGCTTCGGCTGATCCGTATTTGCCATGATGCTCCTGCTGGTTCAGTGACGGGTGCGACGAATCGGATTGTGTGAAGGGAGGGGACTTGCCCATCCCGCAGCGCGACTCAGTGGGCAGGGACGCGCCCCTCCGCATGGCAGGTCGTTTCGTGCGGTGTCGCGGTCAGGCGAGGCGCTCGCGCAGCCAGCCCGACACGTCGGCCATCGGTACGCGTTGTTGGTCCATCGAATCCCGGTCGCGTATCGTGACCGCCTTGTCCTCCAGCGTGTCGAAATCGATCGTCACGCAGAACGGCGTGCCGATCTCATCCTGCCGGCGGTAGCGCTTGCCGATGTTGGCGGTCTCGTCGTAGTCGACCATCACGTTCAGCGCCTCCTGCACCTCGCCGAAGAGATCCCGCGCGACCGAGGTCAGCTCGGGCTTCTTCGCCAGCGGCAGGAACGCCGCCTTGATCGGCGCGAGCTTCGGGTCGAGCCTCAACACCGTACGGGTGTCGGGCTTGCCGTTCACGTCGGTCGTCGTCTCTTCGTCGTAGGCGTCCAGCAGCACCGTCACGAACGTGCGCTCGACGCCGAAGGTCGGCTCGATCACGTGTGGCAGGAATCGCTCGCGCGATGCCTGATCGAAGTACGTCAGATCGACACCGCTGGTTTCCTGATGGCGGCTGAGATCGAAATCGGTGCGATAGGCGAGCCCGTAGAGCTCTTTCCATCCCATCGATCCGGGGAAGTTGTACTCGTAGTCGATGGTCCGCTTCGAATAGTGCGACAGCTCGGTCTCGCTGTGCTCGCGGACGCGGACATGCTCCGGATCGAGCCCGATCAGGCCGATCCAGTCGCGCATCGCCTCGACCCACGCGTCGAAGTGTTGCTCCCACTCGTTTTCGCGGATGAAGTACTCGATCTCCATCTGTTCGAATTCGAGCACGCGGAAGATGAAATTGCCCGGCGTGATCTCGTTGCGGAACGCCTTGCCGACCTGGCCGACGCCGAATGGGAGCTTCACGCGCGAGGTCTGCATGATGTTCTTGTACTGGACGAAAATGCCCTGCGCGGTTTCCGGTCGCAGGTACACCGAGGTGCCCGTTTCGGAGACAGGGCCGATCGTGGTGCTGAACATCATGTTGAATTGCCGCGCATCGGTCAGCGTGCGATTTCCGCAGACGGGACACGGCAGGTTGGCGTCGCGGATCAGCGCCGAGAGCTCGTCGGGCGTCATCGCCTCGGCGTTTTCGAGGCCGAGCCTTTCCTCGACGAGATGATCGGCGCGGAAGCGCGACTTGCAGGTTTTGCAGTCGACCAGCGGGTCGTTGAAATTGGCGACATGCCCGGAAGCCACCCAGACGCGTGGATGCATCAGGATGCCGGCGTCGAGCCCGACCATGTCGGGGCGGCGCTGGACGAAGGTGCGCCACCAGAGCTGCTTGATGTTGTTCTTGAGATCGACACCGAGCGGGCCGTAGTCCCAGGTGTTGGCGAGGCCGCCGTAAATGTCGGAACCGGGGAACACGAATCCCCGGCGCTTGGCCAGCGCGACGATCTTTTCCATCGTCGCGGCGCGCATCTTCTGGTCGGTCATGCGGTGCCTACTCCACCCCGGCGGGAACGCGCTCGCTCTCTACGCGAGCCGTCTCCTCCGTCACGGATTCCTCGCGCCCGTCGGAATCGGGCGTTTCGTTGAGGTGCTGGTAAATCTGGGTCGTGACGCTGCTGACATGGCCGAGCCGCTGTTGCAGCTCCTTGATGTCCATCCCCCGCTCCATCGCATGCGCCGCGAACGAATGCCGGAGCGTGTGAGGGGTGATCGAGGTGATGCCGACCCTGTTGGCATAAGATTTCAGGATCAGCCAGAACCCCTGCCGGGTGAGGCGGTTGCCGCGGTGGTTGACGAACACGGCCGTCTCGCCACGGTTCGCGATCGCGCCGCGCGGGTCGCCCATCCACGCGTGGAGCGATTTGAGACAGCGCCGCGGCAGCGGCACGGAGCGGTCCGCGCCGCGCTTGCCGCGCAGCACCATCGCCATGCCGTCGAAGTCGAGGTCATCGATATCGAGCGACACGAGCTCGCTGACGCGCAGCCCGGAGGCGTAGAGCAGCTCGAGCATGGCGAGGTCGCGCACCTGCTCGGGCCGGGCGGGTTGCTGTCGCAGCGGCGCCTGCAGCAGCAGCGCGATCTCGGCGGGCGAAATGGCATGGGGGCGCGCCTTCGTGCCCCGAGGCACGACGAGGTCGCGCCCGAGCAGGTCGGCGGGCGCCTCCGAGCGATGCAGGTAGCTGGCGAACGACTTGAGCGCGGCCATCTTGCGGGCCACGGTTGACGACGCGTAGTCGCGCTTCGTCAGCTGGTCGGCGAAGGCGTAGAGATGATCGTCGCGCAGGTCGCAAATCTCATGCACCGGCGTGAGCCCGAGCTGCGCGGGCGGCTCGGCCAGGAACACGGCAAGCTGATTCAGATCGTTACGATAGGCGGCAATCGTATTCTCGGAAAATGCCCGCTCGCGCTCCAGGTACTCCAAAAACGCCTCGACCTGAGACTTCACGCGACGTACCCCCTTCATGCCGCTCGCCGGCATGGTGCCGGGAAGCGCGGCTGCTTGTGTCCACATCATGACGGGGCACGACCCGGAACGGGCCGTGCCGGTCGAAGGTCAGACATAACCATACTACGCGACGGCGGCGTGATGCTCGGCGATCGCGTTCTCGATTGGTGTGTACGGCAGGTCAAAGGCATCGGCGACGCCCTTGTAGGTCACCTTGCCATCCATCACGTTCACGCCCCGGCCGAGCGCGGCATCGCCACTGACCGCCGCGATGAAGCCCTGATTGGCCACCCTGATGCCGTACGGCACGGTGACCGTCGACAGGGCGAGCGTGCTTGTGCGAGCCACCGCGCCGGGCATGTTGGTGACGCAATAGTGGATCACGCCGTCGACGAGAAAGGTCGGGTTGCTGTGGGTGGTTGGCTTCGACGTCTCGAAGCAGCCGCCCTGGTCGATCGCGACATCGACCATGACCGATCCCGGTGTCATCGCGCTCACCATGTCGGCGGTAACGAGCTTCGGCGCCCGTGCCCCGGGGATCAGCACGGACCCGATCACGAGGTCGGCGTTGCTGACCGCGTCGGCGATCCTTTTTCGATTCGAGCCGAGCAGGTTGATGCGCCCGTGCAGCACGTCGTCGAGATAGCGCAGCCGTTCGAGGCTGAGCTCGATGATCGTGACGTTCGCGCCGAGGCCGAGCGCCATCTTGGCCGCGTTGGTGCCAACCGCGCCGCCACCGATGACGACCACCTCAGCCGGCGCGACGCCGGGGACGCCGCCCAGCAGCGTGCCCACGCCGCCACTTGGGCTTTCGAGGTAGTGCGCGCCGACCTGCACCGACATGCGGCCCGCGACCTCGCTCATCGGCGCGAGCAGGGGCAGGTGACGGTTCTCGAGCTGGACCGTCTCGTAGGCGATCGCCTGAACCTTGCGCTCGATCAGCGTTCGCGTCAGCGGCTCATCGTTCGCCAGGTGAAGATAGGTGTAAAGAATCTGGCCCTCGCGCAGCAGGTCGTACTCCTCGGCGATGGGCTCCTTCACCTTCACGATCATGTCGGCGCGGGCGAACACCTCGGCGTGGGTTCCGACAATCTCCGCGCCTTCCGCGGCGTATTCGTCATCAGCGAAACCGCTGCCGGCGCCGGCGCCGGTCTCGACTACCACGTCGTGCCCCTGGGAGATGTATTCGTGCACGGCGACCGGAGTGGCCGACACGCGATTCTCGCGATCCTTCACTTCCCTGGGAATTCCGATGATCATCTCCACGATCTCCTCTGAATCGCGACTCGCTCCCGTGGCTTCGGCGCCACGAGAGAAAGCAACCTTCGCCCACCCGGGCCAATGCGCCGCCCAATCGGTGATCGATAGGTCTCACCGGCCTCCCTGGTCGCGCGCTGGCCTGCGGTCGAGGCATTCTAGCACGGTGGTGCGCCCGTACAGGGAGGATTTTGCCCGCCGTAGTACCATCTTTTCGTGATGCGGCGGGGCCGTTCGGCCGCTGTCGCACGCGATCGCGGCAGCCTCGCTGCCGGCACTCATGGAGCACCATCTCGTGCCAGAACTCTCGGACGGCTTCTACGCCGGCCTGCTCATCATTCCGATGCTGGCGCTCATCATCCTCGCGCACGAATTCGGGCACTTCTTCGCGGCTCGGTCCGTCGGCATCACCGTCGAGGAATTCGGCATCGGCATTCCGCCCCGCGCGAAAGGGTGGCGCTGGCGAGGCGTGCTGTGGTCGCTGAACTGGATACCGCTCGGCGGCTTCGTCCGCGTCAAGGGCGAGGACGGCAAGGATCGGGAACCCGGCTCGATGAACACCAAGGGCCCGCTGGCCCGGGCGTTCTTCCTCATCGCCGGCTCCGGCGCCAATTTCGTCGCCGCGGCGGTGCTTTCCATCATTTTGGTCGCCACGCAAGGCGTACCGACCGATGCCAGCCACGTGTACATCCACATGGTCGAGCCGAATTCGCCCGCCGAATCCGCCGGATGGCACCCGGGCGATGCCATCGTCGAGATCGACGGCCGCGAGGTGAGCTCCGTCTCGGACCTCTCCGGCGCGCTGGACGCGGGCGCCGGACGCGACGTGCCGGTCGTCGTCGAGCGCGGCGGCGAGCTGGTTCAGACGACGGTGACGCCGCGCGACAATCCGCCGCCGGGCCAGGGCGCGACTGGCATCCGCGTCGATGACGCCTACCTGTCCGAGATCGAGATCGGCTCCGTCGCCGCCGGGTCGCCGGCCGACGCCGCGGGCTGGCATCCGGGGGACGAGATCGTCGCCGTCGATGGCGTCGAGATCGAGTCGGTCGCGCAGGTGAATGCGCTGCTCGGCGCCGCGAACGACGGCAAAGCCGAGGTGACGATGCTGCGCGATGGCGAGCGCGTCGTTACGACGGTTCAGCTCGAGGCCGCGACGGTGCGGCTGACGGCGGTGGCGCCGGATTCGCCCGCGTCGAAGGCACTGCTCTACCCCGGCGACCGGATCGTCGCGATCGGCGATACGGCTGTGACCGATGCGGCGTCGCTGTACTCGGCGCTGGATATCGCCGCGGGCAAACAGGTGCCGGTCACGGTCGAGCGCGAGGGGCGCGAGGTCGAGGTGACGCTGGCCGTGCCCGAGATTGGTGAGAATGACAATCCGCTGGCGCTGATCGGCGCCAACGCGACGCTGGAAACGTGGCAGGATCTCGCCGGGGTCGACACCAGGTCGAGCCGCGATTTTGAGTCCGTCTCCGCCGGCGAGGTGATCCCGAAGGGGCTGGACCAGTTCTGGTTCCTCATTACCGGCACGCTGGATGGGCTGAAGGAGATGTTCACGACGACGCCCAGCTCGGACAACCTGGCCGGGCCGGTGGGAATGGGCCAGCTCACGTCGGAGCTGATCACCGAGTCGGCGCTGCCGATCTGGTTCACGATCGGCAACATCGTGATGGTGATCTCGGTCGGGCTGGGCATCCTCAACCTGCTGCCGCTGCCGGCGCTCGACGGTGGCCGGCTGGCGTTCGTGGTGGTCGAGGTGCTGCGCGGTGGCAAGCGGCTGCCGCCGGAGAAGGAAGGCCTCGTGCATCTCGCCGGACTGGCATTGCTGCTGATGTTGATGTTCTTCGTCGCCTTCAACGATGTCGGTCGCCTCATCGATGGGGAGAGCATCCTGCCCTGATGCCCAGCGCGAGGCGGCGTAGCGGCGCCTTCGACACCATGCGCGCCGCCGTCTCGCCGCTACGGTCGCCATGCCCCATCGTGGAATCCAACGTCGTACCATAATCACAGCATGAACGTGAGGCGACAGTGGACTCGCGAGAGCCCACCGCGCACGTGTGAGAGG
>JAEVYR010000138.1 GCA_023392645.1 Chloroflexota bacterium
ACATGGAGCGTGCAGCATGACTGACCATGACAACGCCCAGAAGTCGCAGGCCGGGCCGGGGCTCGGCACCGAGGCTGAGCTGACCGACATGATCCAGCACAATAGCGCTCGCACCGCGCCGCTCGCCGGCGTGATTCGCGCCGAAGAGACATCCGTGGACGAGCACGGCACCTGGCAAATCGAGCAGGGTATCGATGTCCTCTGCCGGGATGGAGACAAGGTCGGCGAGGTAGTCGAGGTCCGATCCGGTCATCTCGTCGTCGAGGAGGGGTTCTTCGATCCGCAGGATCTCTACATCCCCATCGACCTGATCGAGGATCATGACGAAACCAGCCTCGCGCTCTCGATCACGCGCGACATCTTCGAAGCGTCCGACTGGACCGAAGAGCCGGACGCCGACGATGAGCTGGACGACGAGGCGGAGGAGGCCGACGACGCGCCGTAGCGCCGTGGCGGCCCGGCGCTCGTGGCGAAGGGAGGCACCATGGAGCGCGGCGTCGTTCGCAACCTGCTCGGGCGCCTCAATGCTCGCCCGCCCGGTGACATCGCCCGCATCGCCGAGCGCTGGCACGCGCCCCTGACCGACCGCGAGGTTCGCCGCCAGGTCGGCGCGCTCTACCGGACGATGACCGACATCCGCGCCGCCCGCAGCTTCTACGACAACCTCGCCCCCGACACCGCCGCCATCGTCCGCGCGATGGCCCTCGCCGATCGCGACCTCCTCACCCTGCCCGAGATCGCCGCGCTGATCGACCGACCCGAAAACGCTACCCGCGATGCCGCGGTTTGGCTCTTCTTCGCCGGCGTGCTGGCGCGCGAGGGAGACCGTCAGGAGCTGCCCGTCGGCGCCGTTCCGCGCCTCTTCCTCCCTCGCGAGATGGAGCAGGTGTTCACCCGCATCGCCGACGAGATCGAGCTGGGTGACATGCGCCGCGAATCGCTCCGGTCGCTGATGGCCATTGTCGACGCCGGTGACATCGAGGAGGCCGCCCCGCACTGGGGCATTCAGGTGATCCCGGGCCTGCGCGGCCGCGACGAGCTGACCGAGGAGCTGCTGGAGCTGATCGACGACGCCGACCGCGTCAACCGGGTGGCGGGCAGCCTCTCCGGCGACGCCGCCGCGCTCTGGCGGGTCGTTCGCGACGCCTCCGAGGCCGATGGCGGCCTGCCCTACGGCGACGCGCTCATCGCGGCGGGGCTGCTGAAGGCGGGAGAAAGCTCGCCGCGTTCGCCCCGGCAGGCCGGGCACATCCGCGACGTGCTCGAAGAGGTCGAGGGGCGGCTGCTGGTCTGGCACTCCTACGACGACGCGGGCAACCGCTGGCTCTTCGTCCCGGACGAGATCCGCAACCCCGGCAGCCGCCTGCGGAACCTGCCGCTGGAGCCGTTGACGCCGGTCCCGGCCGAGGAGGTGACCGTTGAACCCGCCCGGCACCCGCACGCTGTCTCCTGGGATCTGCTGACCGTGCTGCGCGATCTCGTCAGCCATCGCTCGCCGGTGTGGCAACCAGGCGAGCCGCTGGCGCGCGGCTGGCAGCGCCAGCTCAACCCGCGCCTCTGGCTCGCTGGCGAGAGCGCGCCGCCGGAAGGGTACGCCGGCTTCCTTCTGTCGCTGGCCTGGCACATCGGGCTGGTCGAGCCGGGCGAAAGGCCCGACCGCTCCGGCGCCGAAAAGGGAGCGTTCCGGCCGCGCGTCACCGACATGATCCGCTCGTGGCGCGCGCGGGCGTTTTCGACGCAGACCGGCGCGCTGCGGGAGGGCTGGCTGGCGCACGAGGCGTGGATCGAGGGCCGCGAGCGCGACGAGATCGAGGTCTGGGGAGCGTGGTGGCCCGATGTCCGCGCGAGGCTGCTGGAGGCGATCGGCACGTTGGAAGCTGGCGCGTGGTTCCGCCACCGCGAGCTGGCCATGCACCTCGCCCAGCAGTATCCCGGCCTGCTCGGCAGCGTCTTCACGGTCGCGTCGGCGCGTGGCAGCGGCGACGCCGACACCCGCGAGGCGCGCACGGCGAAGATCGCGCAGGTGATCGCGATCGAGCTGGAGACCGCCTTCTGCTGGTTCGGGCTGGTGGAAACCGGCACCATCGGCGCGGGCACGAAACGAACACTGGTGGTGCGCGTCACCGACCTCGGTCGCTCGGCCAGCCAGCGCGCCGATGTCGTGCCGGAGGACGATGCCTGCTTGCCGGGCGCCGACGAGCCGCCAGACGATGCGCCGGTGCTGACGGTTTCCGGGGCGGGGGAGATCGCGTTGCTGCGCCCCGCGCCCCTGCACGTCTGGTCGCTGTCGGCGTTCAGCGAACCGGTGGCGCTGGCGCCGGTGGCGCGGTACGAGCTGTCCAAGCCATCGCTCGGTCGCGCGCTCGGCGCCGGGTTCGATCTCGACCAGGTCGTGACCTATCTCGAGCGGCAATCGGGCGAGCGGCTTCCCGATAGGGTGCTGGCCAACCTGCGCGACTGGACGACCGGGTACCGGCGGGTGCGCCTGCGTCGGCTGCTGACGATCCAGCCGGACGATCCGTCGTTGATCGATGACCTGGTCGGCGTGCTCGGCGATGCCGGCTACGAGCTGGCCGACCCGCCGCCCGGTGGCGAGACGGTGCGGGTCTACCTGCCCGATGCCGGCGACGATGGCGCGGCGGCCGAAGAGGCGCTGTTGAAGACGCTCCGGGCCAACGGATTCGCCGGCCAGTGGCCCCGCGCCGAGACCGGGCCGCGTCGCCCGCGAGACTGATCCGCCCGGAATTCAGGGGTATACTGACTGTTGGCATGCCGCACACCCGACAGGCGAGGCTGGTGTGCGCGGGGATCGACCAACGGTCGATCCTCGTCGGGGCGGACCTCCCCGCCGAGTCGCAGGCGAGAAG
>JAEVYR010000251.1 GCA_023392645.1 Chloroflexota bacterium
TCTTATGTTTATAAGAGACAGTTCGAATGTGGGGGCCGGCGCGATTGCCCGCCCAGGGTGGGGCGGGCCCACCGGATGTAACCGCAACCGCGTTGGTTCTGCGGCCGTTTCTCCGCCAGTCGCCGCAAGGTTTCCCGCGATTGCAGTACGCTGACAGCGCCCTGGCACGGTGCCGGGGCGCTTCGCCCACACGGCCCACGCTGAAAGGGGTCCCTCGCTCATGATTCGCGCAGGCATCATCGGATGCGGCCACGTCGCCCAATTCGCCTACGTGCCCGGCATCAAGCTGCTCGGCGACCAGATCACCGTCGTGGCGGCCTTCGACACCGTCGCTGAGCGAGCCGAGACGGTTGCCGACGCCTTTCCCGGAGCCTCTGCCTACACGTCGATGGACGATTTCCTCGCCCACGGCGGCGGTGGCGAGATGGATCTCGTCTTCAACCTCACGCCTGCGCCCCTGCACCTTGCGATCACGCGACAGGTGTTCGAGGCCGGGTACGACGTTTACACCGAGAAGCCGATCGCCGCGACCGTGGACGAGGCGCGGGAGCTGACCGCCCTGGCCGAGCAGTCGGGCCGCCGGCTTGTCGTCTGTCCTGCCACGATCGTCACCGCGCGGTTCCGCTGGCTGCGTCGGGTCGTCGACGAGCGCCAGCTCGGTCGGGCGATCATGATCAAGGCCCAGATCGCGGGCATGGGGCCGGCGGCGTGGAACGAGTACATCGGCGATCCGCGCGTCTTCTACCAGTCCGGCGTCGGCCCGATGATCGACACCGGTGTTTACATGCTGCACGGCATGACCGGGCTGCTCGGTCCGGCGAAGCGCGTCCAGGCGGTTGGCGGCATCGCCATTCCGCGCCGCGAGATCACGATCCCGCGCTTTCACGGCGAGGTGATCGATGTCACCACCCCTGACCTCTTCTCGATCAACCTCGACTTCGGCGACGAGACGTTCGGGCATCTCTTTTCCAGCTTCGCGACACCGGCGACCAAGGCGCCGTGGTTCGAGCTCTACGCCGAGCGGGGCACCGTCAGCGTCGGCGCGGCGCAGTGGTACAACGGCAACGGTGGCAACGACATCTTCCGGCGCGATGGCGAGAACACGGGCTGGACGGACGACGTGCCGACGCCGGATCCGCTGCCGACCGAGGATATCCTCGCGTCGGGTATCCTTCATGCGATTCGGAACATCAACGGCGAGGAGCCACTGATGCTCACGCCCGAGCACGCGACGCACGTGCTGGAGATCATGCAGGCCGCGCTCACGTCGGTGGAGACCGGCGAAGCGGTCGAGATCGCGTCGACATTCGAGCGCCCGGCGACGGTATAGCGCTGGCACGACATTCGCAGCGCCGGCCCTGTGCCGGCCAGACGTAGCGCCGGCCCTGTGCCGGCCGGTGGGGGAGGACCCATGAACATCGATCAGGTCGCCGTCCAGATGTACACGCTGCGGCAGGCCGCCGCCGAGGACCTCGACGGCACCCTCTGGCGACTGGCCGACATCGGCTACAAGCTCGTCGAGTTCGCCGGCCTGTACGACAACTCGGCCGAGGATGTCGCCGCCATGCTGGAGCGCCACGGGATGCGCGCCTCGGCTGCACATATCCCTTACGAGCGGTTCGATGAGGATTTCGACGGCGTCGTCGCCGAGGCGCTTGAGATCGGCTACGAGTGGGTGATCGTGCCGGCCCTGCCGAAGCGCGAGATCGACGAGGCGCTGGCGACCGAGTTCATCGGCAAGCTCAACGAGTTCGGCCGGAAGTCCGCCGACGCCGGGCTGAGGTTCGCCTACCACAACCACGCCTTCGAGTTCGAGAACGTCTACGCCGACGGCACGACGTTCTACGATCGCCTCATCGCCGGCACCGATCCGGACGCGGTCAAGCTGGAGCTCGATGCCTTCTGGGTCAACCGGGGCGGGGCCGATCCGGCGCGGATGGTGCGCGATCACGGCGACCGCGTGCGCCTGGTCCACATCAAGGATGCCCAGCGCGGCGATGCCGCCATCGACGTCCCATTCGGCGAGGGCGGTCTCGACTGGGAGAGCATCCTCGATGCGTCGGAGCAGGCGGGCGTCGAATACTACGTTGTCGAGCAGGACAACCCCGGCGACGCCTTCCAGGACGTTACCGTCGCGCTGCGCAACGCCGAGAAGTGGACGAGCCGGTGAGCGGCGCGGACCGAGTCGGCGATCGCTTCCCGGATGGCTTTCGCTGGGGCGCGGCGACGGCGAGCTACCAGATCGAAGGGGCCGTTCGCGAGGACGGCCGCCAGCCGTCGATCTGGGACACCTTCAGCCATACCCCCGGCAAGGTCGTCGGCGGTGACACGGGCGATATCGCCGACGATCACTACCGCCGCTGGCATCAGGATGTCCGGCTGATGCGCGATCTCGGCCTGGGCGCCTATCGCTTCTCGGTGGCGTGGCCTCGCGTGATCCCGGCCGGCACTGGCCCGGTCAACGCGAAGGGCCTCGATTTCTACGACCGGCTCGTCGACGGATTGCTCGACGTCGGCATCGAGCCGTGGTTGACGCTCTACCATTGGGATTTGCCGCAGGCGCTCCAGGAGGAAGGCGGGCTCACGCAGCGCGATATCGCCGGCGCCTTCGGCGAGTACGCCGAGGCGGTCACCCGTCGTCTTGGGGATCGCGTCACCCGCTGGATCACGATCAACGAGCCGTTCTGCGCCGCGTTTCTCGGGTACTGGTGGGGCATCCACGCGCCGGGGGAAACCAGCCGCGCCGCTGGCCTGGCCGCCGCGCACAACCTGCTGCGGATGCACGGCATGGCGGTCGATGTGATTCGCGACACGGTCGAGGGGGCGAAGGTCGGCATCTCGCTCAACCCGACCTCGGTCTACCCGATCCGCGACACCGCCGCCGACGAGGACGCGGCGCGGCGGATGGACGGCATTCGCAACCGGATGTGGCTCGATCCGCTCTACAAGGGTGCGTACCCGGAGGATATGCTGCGCGAAGCCGGCGAGGACATGCCGGAGGTGGACGACGGCGACATGGCGCTGATCTCGCGTCCGACCGACTTCCTCGGCGTCAATTACTACAACCCCGACTACGTCTCCGCCGATCCGGACGCGCCACAGCCGGAGGGCGAGCGCACCGCGATGGGCTGGCTGGTCGAGCCGCGTGGCCTGACCGACCTGCTGGAGCGGCTGCATCGCGAGTACGATCCCGGCGCGCTCTACATCACCGAAAACGGCTCGGCGTGGGACGATCCGGCGCCGATTGACGAGCGGGTGCGCGACCCAGAGCGGATCGCCTACTTCCAGGGGCATCTCGGGGCGTGCCTCGACGCGATCGACGCCGGGGTGCCGCTGCGCGGGTACTTCGCCTGGTCGCTGCTCGACAACTTCGAGTGGGCCGAGGGGTACTCGAAGCGGTTCGGCCTCGTCCACGTCGACTACGCCACCCAGCAGCGCACGCCCAAGGACAGCGCCCGCTGGTTCGGCAACGTTGCCCAGTCCAACGCCATCCTCGATGACGGCGCGCTCGACTGACGCTTCGGAACTGCGGCGCGACCCCATGGGCTCGGATGTGATTTCCTGGCAGTGGTGCGCGTCAACGTTTCCCCCTCGGACAGAGGCGACCGATTGGGAGACCCGGGCTGGAAATGCCCGGGTTTAGGCCTAGTGGTGGCGAAGCTCGATGCTGGTGTGGAGTGTCGCGATTCGCCGCTTCGCCTGCGCATCACATTGTCACGAATCCTTCGCTATGCTAGTTTGACGTCAGGCGCTCAACGCAGAGCAAATAGTCAGGTTCACGATGGGGGGCAAAACATCGATTGTTCGGTGCTGCCTGTATTCATTCATCGTGGAGAGATGCCGCCATGGCTCAGGCTCATGTCAATCCCGAGGAGCTTCGGGAGTTTGCCCAGGCGCTCAAGGCGTTCAATCAGCAGGCCAACGATCTGCTGGTCAACATGAACGCGCGCTTTAATCGCCTCGGTCAATCCTGGAAGGACCCGCAGCAGCAGCGATTCGCGAACGAGTTCGCCGTGACCACCAGGACGCTGCGGCAGTTCATCCAGATTTCGGAACAGCACATTCCACTGCTGAACAAGCAGGCGCAACACATCTCCGACTATCTCAACGAACGCTGAGCGCGTTCCGATGAGTGCCTCGGCCCACCTGCGAACCACCGAAGCACTGCTCGCCTTCCGATCGACGCTGCTCGGTTACACCGCCGACGCAACCGCCGCGCTGCGAGAGGCCGAGCTCGAGCTGCGGCGGCTCCTCGAGCGGCTGTCCGACCTTGTGCGCCAGACCCTGCAGCGGATCGAGCGGTTTGGGGCACTGGTCGACGAGCTGGAGTCGGCGCTTGCCTGGTGCGACGAGGATGACGGCTGCGACCGAATCGCCGCTGAGCTGGCTCACACCCGTCGCGAGCTGAATGAGGCCGAGTGCTACCTCGACACGCTCCAGCGTCACCAGCGAGTCATCGAGGAGCGCGGGTTGGCGTTCCTGCGCGAGCAGCGGCGGTTCATCGACTTGACTGAGACGAGTGTGCCGCAGGGCGCGGAGTTCCTGGTGCGCCTGCGCAATCATATCGAGCGATATGGCCAGGTTGCCGGTGGCGATGCGATGCCCGCGGCCGACCTGACCGCGATCTCAGGCTCCGGCCCGAGCGGAGACGCCGATAGCGAGGCTCTGATCGACCGGCTCCTGCCGCAGTTACACGAGCAGGCAGCCTCCCTCCTTGACGCGCCTAACCCTTCTGCCGGCGCCAGCTACTTCCGGGACTACAGGTTTTATCAGTACGCCTCGCTCAACGCCTACATGCGAACTGGTTCGCGCGGCACGGGACTCTATGGCCGCACCGACGCTGAGGTTCACAAAATAATCGGCTCGATGTCGGCGGAGTTTGGCAGGTTCCATCTGGCGCAGGCCACGCCACTCTTCCGCGGTGTCCGGAGATCGTCCGATATGGACCAGATGTTCGGTGGCGTGGCGCCGGGTGAGATCCTGCGGGATGCCGCGTTCGTTTCAACATCGCTGCAGGAATCGACGGCGCGGGAGTTCGCGCAGGGCGGATATCTGTTTCGAATCACCGCGCCTGTGGCAACCACCTATGTGCCTCTGACGACGAGGCCGGGGTCCGGCGACCATTTTCAGGAAGCCGAGCTGGTGCTGCCGCCCGGCACGCGTTTCGTCGTGACCGGCAGGCAGTTGGAAACCGCGCTGGGTCCCGACCGGGTCGACACGGTGATCGATGTGGTGGCGCTGCCGCCAACTGGATTGCGTCCGACGTATACCTCGGACATCGTGGCGTTCGCGGAAGCGGCCTGGAAGGAGTATGCCCGTGAACTCGGCCGACGATGAGCGCGAGGGGATGGGCAGGCGTATCAGTGATTGGGAGCATGCTCCCCCGCAGCCCTATCGGGAGGAACTGTGGGACTGGCGCACGATCGGGCCCGAGGACCTCGACCCGGTCACCGCGCGGATGGTCGAAACGTATCGGCAGCGAGCGGCTGAGCTGGGGTTCGCGCTGACGGAAGCGCCTGACGATCCGTTCATCATGTTCGCGCCGCCCTACCCGCCGTACCCCGACGACTGAGCGGATGAAATTGGAGGTTGCCAGCACGCGGACGAAAGGCGAGAGCGGTGTCGAAGTTGGAAATGTCGCGGGACACGCTGGTGTACGGCTGGAGGCGGGCCGCCCACAGGTGGGAGGGCACGAGACAGGAATGGAACGACAGGCAAACCGAGTACTTCGATCGACATCATGTGCAGCCCGTGGAGGAGCAGACGCGCCGGACCGTGCATGCGCTTGAGCAACTTATCGAGGCGGTCAACGCCGCTCGACGCGAGATTTGACGAGACGCGAAGCCGGCAAATTGCTGGATTCGGAGCGGAGAAAGACGATGGCCACGGAGACCCGACAGGATTCTCAGGCGACGACGCCTTTGCTCGATATCGAACCAATGCATGCCACTATGGAATCACGGGCAATCGAGCCCGCACCTGTGGACACCATCACCGCTTTCCTCTTGGCTGAGCCAGCGGCAAGCGTAATCACCGCGGAAACGCCCATTGTGGCGCAATCTGGTTTGAGCAGCGAGATGCGCCATCTCGCCGCGCTCGCGCACGACTTGCTGGCTGAGTTCCGTGATTGCGTCTCGAAGAGCGAGGCAGAGCGCGATGCGATTGTCCAACGCGCGGACGCCGAAGTGAGTGCAAGAGACGCAATTGCAGCCGGCCTTGAGAGCGAAATTCAAGCGTCGGTACATCAGGTCGGCGTCGATCGAAGGGTACTGTCAGGGACAGGTTCTATGCCGAAAGGGGCATCAGATTCGGCATCAGAATCCGATGTCAGGAAAGCTCTCGGAGCCCTGAGACCAAAAGTCGAGGCAACTCTAGCTGCCCAGAATGCGTTTAGCACCGCGGACGGCACAGGTACATACATTCTTGGATCGCTGCTTTGGGTGCCGCTAGTCACCGGAATATTCCTTGCGTTTCTTGGTGGCTGGAGCGGATTTTTCACCGGGCTATTCATCATCGGTCCGTTGCTGGCAATCGCGATTGGGCTGGGTCTCAAATCGCAATCGGACCGTGAGCTTTCATCATCGCTAGACCATGCGCAAACAGATTTGCAGACTGGATTCAACTGGGCGGCTTCCAGCTTGCGCCAGTATCGTGTTGCGACTGGTACAAGTCATGCCCGGCAGGTTGGAGAGGCCAACGATGCGCACGCCATACGGCGAGCCGACGCTGAGCGTTGGTACCAGGCGCAGAGCGAAGATTTTCGTCAGCAGGTTGCGGAATACTGTCGAAGAGTCGATGGGCTGCTTGCGAGGTGGCAGGATATCAATTGGCAATCATGGTCTCCCCCTGTCGGGCTCAAGCCTGGAGTTCGACTTGGTACCATGACAGCGTTCAGTGGCGTGCAGGAGATGAAGCTTCAACGAGTGGCATTCCCTGTTGTTCAGGATGTTCCGTATGGGCTGTCAATGGTGTGGCGTCACCGCGGAGCAGAGCAGGCGCATGTGCCTGAAGATGTGCTTTTGCAGATTTTGATGGCGATTCCCGCCGGCAAGGCGCGGTTCACACTGTTGGATCCCGTCGGGCTGGGGCGTAACGTCGCCTCGTTGATGCATCTTGCCGAGCATGATCCCAACCTGATCTCGGACCGCGCTTGGGTGGAGCCACGGCACATCGAGCAGCAGCTCGCCGATCTCTCCGAGCAGATGCAGACCATCATCCAGAAGTACCTCAAGCGCGAGTTCGAGACGATGGAGGAGTACAACCAGCAGGCGGGAAACATCGAGGAACCCTATCGCCTGCTGGTCGTCAACAACTTCCCCGCCAACTTCACGACTGACGCGCTGCGTCACCTCGTCAACATCGCAACCATCGGCCCGCGCTGCGGTGTCTACACGATGATTGCCATCGATGACGCGCAGAAGCTGCCGCACGGGTTCGTGATCGACGACCTGCTCAACGCGGCGTCGATGGTGCTGGCTGGCGTACCGGTCGCCATCGATGGCTCCACGGAGATGGCGTGGTCCATCCGGGAACCAAAACTCCACTCGCTGATGGTGACCCCGGACCCTGGCCCATCTGGCGATTTGAGCCGCCAGGTACTGGATCGCGTTGGCAAGGAGGCGGTCAAGAACAGCGTCGTGCAGGTGCCGTTCGCCGATCTGGTGCCCGATGAGCCCAGCCGGTGGTGGGCCGAGGAAAGCGTCGACCGCCTGCGCGCTCCGATCGGTATCTTCGGAGCGCGCAAGCTCCAAATGCTCACCCTCGGCGCGAACGAGAAGGGCGACGATCTCTTCAATGGTGTCCTGATGGTCGGAAAGCCGGGCTCCGGTAAGTCCAACCTGAACCACGTCGCAATCATGAGCCTCGCCACCGCCTACTCTCCCGAGGAGCTGGAGCTCTACCTGCTCGATTTCAAGCAGGGCGTTGAATTTGCGGTCTACGTCAAGTCCCAACTGCCGCACGCGCGCGTCATCGCGGTCGAGAGCGAGCGCGAGTTTGCCCTGAGTGTGCTGAAGCGCCTCGACCAGGAGCTTGAAGATCGGGGCAAGCTCTTCCGAGAGGTGACAGCCCAGGTCGACGACACGGCGTCGATCGCGACATACCGGCACCGGACCGGCAAGAAGCTGCCGCGCATCGTGCTGCTGATCGACGAGTACCAGGAGCTGTTCACCGAGGATGATGCTCTCGCGCAGACGGCGTCGGTCGTGCTGGAGCGGCTCGTGCGGCTTGGTCGTGCCTACGGCATTCATCTCGTGCTCAGCACCCAGACGCTTGCCGGCAATGCGAACCTGAACAAGCGCACGACTCAAGGATTGATGACGGTGCGAATCGCATTGATGAGCAGCGATGCCGATGCGCGCCTGATCCTCGCGGAGGACAACCCCGAGGCGCGCCTGCTCAATCGACCCGGAGAGGCGATCTACAACGATCAGGCTGGCCGCCTCGAGGGCAACAACCGGTTCCAGGCTGCACACATGCCTCCGGATGAGCGCAACACCTTCCTCACTGCGCTTGCGGAACGTGCGGCGGCCGAATATCCTGGGCGGCCGGCGCCGATCGTGTTCGAGGGCAACCGGGCGGCGGACGTCGACAAGAACCGTGAGCTCGGACAGCTCCTCCGAGGCAACGACAAGTTGCCGCCCGGTCCGAAGGCATGGCTCGGCGATCCGGTCGCGATTGCGGAACCGACCGGGCCCGTCATCAGCCAGCAGGCTGGAAGCAATCTCTTGATCGTGGGACAGGAGCTCGACCTCGCCTATGGCATGCTCGGCACGTCGCTTGCCGGCCTCGCCCGATACCACGAGCTCAAGCAGGACGAAGCCCGCTTCGAGATAGTGGACATGGGTCCGGTAGACACCATCCATTCCGAGACGATGAAGCGCATCGCCGGTGCGTTTTCCGGCAACCTGGAGCAGATCAGCCGTCGACGGCTGACTGATCGAATCGAGTCACTTCACCAGGAACTCGAGCGCCGACTTGCGCTCGAGGACGTGGACCGGTTCCCGCCGCGCTATCTCGTCATTGCCGGGCTTCACCGCGCGCGCGACCTGCGTGGCGAAGACGGCTTTTCGTTCGGGTCGGCGCTCGACGAGTCTCCGCAGCTCTCGCCGCGCCAAATGTTCGCGAAGGTCCTGCGGGAAGGCCCTGATGTCGGTATTCACGTGCTCGCGTGGGTCGATACGGTGGGCAACCTCCTGCGGGTAATCGATCAGCGAGTGCTGTCAGAGTTCGACCATCGGGTCGTGATGCAAATGAGCGCCGACGACTCGTTCAAGCTGATCGATGCCAAGTCCGCGGTGGGACTTGGTGCCAATCGGGCCATCCTCCACAGCGAGGAGCGAGGGACGATTGAGAAGTTTCGTCCGTACGGTTTGCCATCCGCGGAGTGGCTGGCCGGACTCGAAGCACGCCCGCGGGTCGGCCGACCATAGCGGAGACCGCCAGGGAGGGGGCAAATCGGCCACCTCCCCGGGGACTGCGGTCGAATTGCCTGCGGCGGGATGCTCCGGGTCAGCAGGCGCCCCACATGCCGCGGTGCTCGGCGCGGGCGATGTCCTCGGCGTCGAACAGGGCCTGCTCGAAGTAGGTGTTGCCCTCGTAGCCCTTGACGTCGGCGTAGCCGCCCAGCGCCAGGATCTCCGACACCAGGTAGTAGTCGTCGCTGGTCTCGGACTTCAGGTAGACGTGGACCAGCCAGCGGTCGTTGTCGTCCAGCTCCATGCCGGTGTCGGTGAACTCCCGGGCGTCGGGGATGCTCGGGTCGTTGTCGACCTGAAGGTAGACGACCGTGCCGCGCGGCAACAGCTTCTTCGTGAAGTCGCTCGCCTCCTGTCCGTAGCACTCCTCGTCGGTGTATGGTCCGGCCTTTTCCGGGGTGTCGATGCCGATCATCCGCACCGGTTCCCACCACGGGTCCGGGTCGTTCCGCTGATCCGGCTCGATCACCTGGATCGTATCGCCGTCGGTCACATCCCAGACGATGAACTCCATCGCGCCGGGCGGTTCTTCCCACGGCAGCGCACCGTTGGTCTCGAAGCCAGGATCGGGCGGCGTCGCGTCCTGCGCGGCGGCGGGCGCGCCGAGAAGGGCGGCGAGCGCGATCGTGGCGAGCAGCCACGCGAGGCGGTGGGTCATGCGGCTCATGAACGGTCCCTGTCCGGTGCGGGTCGGTAAATCGCCCACAACTATACGGTATCGCGGCCGCGAATCTCCGGATGGACCCGTGGTAGACTGCCGTCAACGCGCCAGGGGTGCCTCGAAACGAGGCTGAGATCACACCCTCGGAACCTGATCCGGTCAATGCCGGCGGAGGAAGGTGCGGACCAGAGCAGCTACCGAACCGTGGCACACCCTCGTCCGTCCGTTCCTCCGGGAGCCTGGCGCGACGAGGGTTTTTGCGTGCCGTTCGATCGCTGCCGGGGACTGCATGGCGCGACCACAGCTCCATCTCATCACCGATCCGGCGCTGGAGCCGCTGGAACAGCTCCGCCGGATCGAGGTCGCCGCGCCGCACGGCGTCGACGCGGTGCACCTGCGGCTGCCGGATGCGACGGCTCGGGAGGTCTACGACCTCGGGATGGTGCTGCAGGCCTCGCTGGTCGAGCGCGGCGTGCCGCTGATCGTCAACGACCGGATCGATGTCGCGCTCGCGATCAACGCCGGCGGCGTGCAGGTCGGCGCGCGCGGGCTGCCGCTGCGCGCGGTGCGGCGGCTGCTCGGGCCCGACGCGCCGATGGGAGCATCGGTGCACTCAATCGAGGAAGCGCTGGCGGCCGCGAGCGCGACGTGGGTGACGTTCGGGCACGTCTGGGAAACCGGCAGTCATCCCGGCGCGACGGGGCGCGGCGTCGATGCGCTGCGCGAGGTCGCGGCCGCGGTCGATATCCCGGTGATGGCGATCGGCGGCGTCACGGCGGCCCGGGCGCCGGAGGCGATCGCGGCCGGGGCGAGCGGCGTCGCCGTGATCTCGGCCATTCTCGCCGCCGACGATCCTGCCGCCGCAACCCGGTCGATCCGCGCGGTGCTGGATTCCGCGTAGCGCCGCTCCCGTGGCGGCCGTGCCGTAGCGCCGCCCCCGTGGCGGCCGTTTGGAGAACACGATGCGCATTTTGCTGAACCGCGAGGAATTCGAGACCGATCCGGGCACCACCATCGCCGCGCTGGTCGAGACGAAGGGGCTGCCGATCCGGTCGGTGATCGTCGCCGTGAACGACGATGTGATCGACCGCGACGACTGGCACGAGCACGCGTTGCAGGAGGGAGACAGCGTCGAAATCGTGCGCGCCGTCTCCGGAGGGGAACACGACATGACCACCGACACGCTCACCATCGCCGGACGCGAGTTCTCGTCGCGGCTCTTTCTCGGCACCGGCAAGTACGACGATGACGCCACGATGATGGACGCTCTGCGCGCGTCCGGGACGCAGCTCGTCACCGTCGCCGTGCGGTACATGAAGCTCGACGGCTCCGACCAGAACACCAGCATTCTCGATTTGCTGAGCGAGGCCGGCATGCACCTGCTGCCGAACACCGCCGGCGCGTACACCGTGAAGGACGCGGTCAAGATGGCCCGCCTCGCTCGCGCCGCGACCGGCACGAACTGGATCAAGCTGGAGGTGATCGGCGACAAGGCGTCACTCTGGCCCGATGTCACGGCGACTGTCGAGGCGACCCGGATCCTGGTCGACGAGGGATTCGTCGTGCTGCCCTACACCGCGCCGGACGTCGTCATCGCGCGGCAATTGGAGGAGGCGGGCGCGGCGACGGTGATGCCGCTGGCGTCGCCGATCGGATCCGGCCAGGGGATGCAGGACTGGTCGAGCATCCGCCGCATCGTCGAGGCGGTCTCGGTGCCGGTGGTGGTCGATGCCGGTATCGGGGTGCCCTCAGACGCGGCGATCGCGATGGAGCTGGGCGCCGACGCGGTGCTGGTCAACACGGCGGTGGCGCGGGCACAACACCCGGCGACGATGGCCAAGGCGATGAAGCAGGGCACGATCGCCGGGCGGCTGGCGCACCTCGCCGGCCGGATGCCGAAACGGGACGACGCGCAGCCCTCCAGCCCGACCGAGGGGGTCCCGACGGCCCTCGCCAGCGCCGC
>JAEVYR010000276.1 GCA_023392645.1 Chloroflexota bacterium
CAACGAGGGTGGCACCGCGGGCTTCAGCTCCGTCCCTTTGAGGGATGGAGTTTTTTTGTTGCCCGACGTGCCGAAGGAGTTCATGGCCATGACCCAGACGACCGCCAGTCCGACCCGCAAGGCAAAAACATCGCCGAGCCTCGACGCGCTTCGGCGCATCGCCGAGGACGGAGCCAGCCGAGCCGTTCGTCGCATCCCGATATACCAGGAGCTGCCCGCCGACCTCGAAACGCCGGTTTCGGTCTATCTCAAGCTGACCGACGGCGCGCGCGAGCCGGGGTTCCTGCTGGAATCGATCGAGGGCGGGATGCGGATCGCGCGTTACTCGTTCATCGGTAGCGACCCGGTTTACTCGATCACCTTCCGCGACGGCCGGATCGACGGGCTGCCGGCCGACTTTCCGGGCGAGTACGACGATCCCCTCGTCGCGCTCGGCGAGATTCTGGAGCAGTTTCGCTCGGAGGAGGTCGGCGACCTGCCGCGCTTCACCGGTGGCGCGGTTGGCTACCTCGGCTACGAGTCGATGTCCCGCTTCGAGCGACGCGTCGGCCGGGCGAGCGGACCGGGGCTGGGCGCGCCGGATGCCCGCTACCACATCGCCGAGACGCTGGTGGTTTTCGACAATCTCGAACGGGTGATGAAGGTCGTCAGTCACGTCGATGCGTCCGATCCGCTCGCGCTCGATGATGCCTATGCCGCCGCGGTGACGCGAATCGAGCGAGTCGTGGCGCGGCTGCACGGGCCGATTGGGATGCCCGAGACCGCGCCGGACACTGAAGGTGCGCTTCCTCCGGTGATGGATCGCTTCCAGCTCAACACCTCGCCGGAGCGATACCGCGAAATCGTCGAGCGCGGCAAGCAGTACATCCACGACGGCGACATCATCCAGGTGGTGCTGTCGCAGCGGGTCGATGTACCGACGCCAGCGCATCCGTTTTCGCTCTACCGGGCCCTGCGGATGGTCAATCCTAGCCCGTACATGTTCTATCTCGACTTTGGCGATCATCACGTGGTTGGCGCGTCGCCGGAGCTGCTGGTGCGCCTCGAGGATGGCGTCGTCACTAATCATCCCATCGCCGGGACGCGGCCCCGCGGCGAGACGCCGGAGGACGACCTGCGCCTCGAGCGCGAGCTGTTGGCCGACGAGAAGGAGCGGGCCGAGCACATCATGCTGGTCGATCTCGGCCGCAACGACGTCGGCCGCGTGAGCAAGCCGGGTACCGTGCGCGTGCCGCAGCTGATGGAGGTCGAGCGGTTCTCGCATGTGATGCACATCGTCTCGCACGTCGAGGGCGAGATTCGCGACGAGTTCGACGGTCTCGACGCGCTGCGGGCCTGCTTCCCGGCCGGGACGGTTTCCGGTGCGCCGAAGATTCGCGCGATGGAGATCATTGCCGAGCTGGAAACCGACCAGCGCGGCGTCTACAGCGGCGCGATTGGCTACGTCGACTTCGCCGGAGGCATGGACACCTGCATCGCGCTACGAACGATGGTCGTCCACGACGGCGTCGCCTCGCTGCAGGCCGGAGGTGGCATCGTCGCCGACAGCACGCCCGATGGCGAGTATGCCGAGAGTTTTCACAAGATGCGGGCGCTGGTCCGCGCGATCGAGCGAGCTGAGGACCTCGAGCTGATCGAGGCCAACGGCGGCCAGGCGGGAGGTGCGGCATGATCTTCATGCTCGATAACTACGATTCGTTTACCTACAACCTCTACCAGGCGTTCACCCACCTCGGCGCGGAGGTTGAGGTCGTTCGCAATGACGCGATGACCGTTGATGAGGTGCTGAACCGGGTCGAAGAGATCGACGGCCTCGTCGTCTCGCCCGGACCTTGCACGCCGGACGAGGCCGGCATCTCGGTCGAGCTGATCCGCCGGATGGCCGGTGTGCGGCCGGTGCTCGGCGTCTGCCTCGGGCATCAGGCGATGGCGCAGGTGTTCGGCGCGCGCATCGTTCATGCGCCAGCGCTGATGCACGGCAAGACGTCGCTGATCGAGCACGACGGCCAAGGTGTCTTCGAAGGGCTGCCCAATCCGTTCCCGGCCACGCGCTACCACTCATTGACGGTCGATCCGGCGACGGTGCCGGCGGTGTTCAAGGTGTCGGCGACGTCCGAAGACGGTGTCATCCAGGGTCTGCGTCACCGCGAGCTGGATCTCGAAGGCGTGCAGTTCCACCCAGAGTCGATCCTGACGACGGCGGGCCCCGACCTGCTGCGCAACTTCGTCACCCGCATCGGATTGGCCCATGAGGCCGCGGAGCCGGTCAAGGTATTGGGGTATTAGGACAGTTCGGCCACTGACAGGTGGCGTTTCGACCAGGCGCCGTGAGGCGCTTGTAGAGAAAATCCTTCCGTGCCGCGTTGCAGCGTGCGGGCGCCCCAGATTTCTCGGCTCCGCACCTTTGCCACTGCGCTCGAAATGACCGCACGGAAAACGGGCCATACCCGGAGAAGCATCATGATCGAGATCAAGACAGTCATTCAAAAGGTCGTTGAAGGCGGCACGCTCAGCCGCGACGAAGCCGCGCAGACCATGGACGCGGTCATGAACGGCGACGTTACCGGCGCCCAACTCGGTGCACTCGTGACCGCCCTGCGGATACGCGGCGAAACAATCGAGGAGATCACCGGGTTCGCGTCCACCATGCGCGAGCACGCCCTCACTGTCGACGTCGACAGCGACGATACGCCGCTGCTGGACACCTGCGGCACGGGCGGCGATTACTCCAACTCCTTCAATATCTCCACGACCGCGACCTTCGCCATCGCCGCGTCGGGCGTGCGAATCGCCAAGCACGGCAACCGCGCGGCCAGCAGCCGCTGCGGATCGGCCGACCTGCTCGAAGGACTCGGCGTCCGGGTCGAGCTGACCCCCGAACAGGTGGCGGAGTCGGTCGAGCGGGTCGGGGTGGGATTCATGTACGCGCCGGCGTTCCACCCCGCCATGCGGTACGTCGGGCCGACCCGCCGCGAAATCGGTATCCGCACGGTGTTCAACGTGCTCGGGCCGCTCACCAACCCGGCGGGCGCGCGGCACCAGTTGATCGGTGTCGGACATCCGGAAATCGCCATCAAGCTCGCGGAGGTCCTGTCGAATCTCGGCAGCCGCCGGGCGGTGCTGGTGCACGGCGAAGAGGGGGTCGACGAGGTCGGCATCGTCGGCAAGACCGCCATCACCGAGTGGGACGCCGACCGCGGTACGATCGAGACGTCAACGGTAACGCCGGCCGACTTCGGTCTTGCCACCGGGACGCTGAACGACATCGTCGGCGGCGACGTCGACGAAAATGTCCGCATCACCCGCGCCGTGCTCGCGGGCGAGAACGGACCGCGACGAACCATCACACTGATGAATGCCGGCGCCGGTCTCTACGCCGCCCAGGCCGTCGCATCGCTCGCCGAGGGCATCCAGGTGGCCGCCGAGACGATCGACTCCGGCGCAGCGACCCGAAAGCTCGAGGAGCTGGTGGCGTTCACGAACGAGATCGCCGCCGACGCGATGAAGGAGCCAGCATGACCAGCGGAGTGATCCGGACCGACACGGTGCTCGATCGCATCCTTGCTCAAACTGCGATTGACGTCGCGGCGCGACGGGAGGCGATCCCGGACGCCGAGTTGGAGCGGGTCGTCGCGGCGAAGGAGCGAACCCCGCTCTCGCTTGCGGCGGCAATCGACACCGGTACCGTGGGCGTGATCGGCGAGATCAAGCGCGGATCGCCCTCGCGTGGCGTCTTCCCGGTCGAGGTTGATCCGGCGAGCGCGGCGGCAGCGTACTGCGAGGGCGGCGCGGCGGCGATCTCGTGCCTTACCGACGGACCGTTCTTCCACGGCTCACAGGCCGATCTCGAAGCGGTCGCGTCGGTGTCCCACGGTGACGGTCGGGCCGTGCCGGTGCTGCGCAAGGACTTCACCGTCGATCGCTACCAGCTTCTCGAGGCGCGCGAATGGGGTGCGGATGTCGTGCTCCTGATTGTTGCGGCGCTTGACGATGCCTTGCTGGCGTCGTTGTACGCTGACGCGCGCGACCTGGGCCTGTCGGTGCTGGTCGAGGTCCACAACGAGTTCGAGCTGGAGCGGGCGTTGCGGCTGGAACCCGACATCATCGGCGTCAACAATCGCAACCTGCACACCTTCGAGGTCGATCTCGGCACGACCGAGCGCCTTGCGGATCGCCTGCCCGACGACGTGCTGCTCGTGTCGGAATCGGGCATCTTCACCCGCGAACATGTCGAGCGGGTGGCGTCGTGTGGGGCCGCGGCTGTAC
>JAEVYR010000293.1 GCA_023392645.1 Chloroflexota bacterium
GGCGCTCCCCGCCTCCACCGGCACGGCGACATAGTCGCCCTCGGCGAAGAGCTCGGGCCGCTCGGCCCGCAACCCAAGCAGCGCCCGCGTCACCATCACCTTCACCGCGCCGTCGCGCCGGTTGGCCCACGCCTCGGCGACCGTGCCGTGCGATCCGGCAAGCGCCTCGATGGCGTCGAAATCGACCGGGCGCCGGTTGTCGGGATCGACAAGGCTGTCATCCCAGCGCTCGGTGCCCTGGTAGATGTCGGGCACACCGGGACTGGTCAGCTTCAGCACCTGCGCACCGAGCGCGTGTTGCAGTCCCGGCGTCAACACGGTGTCGATGTACGTCTCGGCATCGTCGATGAACCGCGCGGACCGGCGCAGGTTGAACAACCCGCCGATGAACGCCCGCAGCGCCCCCTCGTACTCCTCGTTCGGATTGGCCCAGTTCGAGAACCGGCCCGCCTCGCGCACGACCTTGACCATGTACTCCTGCAATCGCTCGCTGTACACGGCGCGGTCGGCGCTCCGGATGCCCTCCAGCGGCCAGGTGCCCACGAGCGTCTGGTAGATGACGTACTCGTCGGCCCGATGTGGCGCCAGCGCCCCTTCGATCGTCGCCTTGAGCTTGCGATTGAGCCGCGACCACCGGTTGATCGCCGCCCGCCACGCGGCAGGATCGTGGCTGAGCGCCGAGATGCGGGCACGCACGTCCTCACCGCGCTTGGTGTCGTGCGTTGACGAGTTCACCATCGCGTGCCGCCACCGGCGCAACCGCTGCCGGTTCTGACGGTGGAACTCGTCGGTCGAGATCCCGAACCGGCTCGGGTCGCCGCCGACCTCGTTGAGCGCCACCAGCCGGTTCTGCCGGTAAAACGCGGTGTCCTCCAGCCCCTTCGCCATCACCGGCCCGGACAACTGCTGAAACTTCATCGCGAAGTAGCAACGCCGATTGAAACGGGCGATCGCGCCCGGCTCCTCGCTGATGTGCAGCAGCAGGACATCCTGCAGGAAATCGAACAGCGACGGATCGAGCCCCGCGTTGCGCCGCCGCGCCGTCGCCACGGCCTCGGTGATGTACCGCCGGTCGCGATCCTCGACCCCCTCATCCTCGCAGGTCGTGTAGGTGCGATAGATCGGGAAGCACGCCATCACCTCCTCCAGCACGGCGCGGAGGGTGTTGATGGTGAAGTCGCGATAGCGACGATCCTGCTCGGCGATCCGGTTGAGCGCGACCGTGAGCACCATGACCTCACTCTGGAACGCCTCGTCCATCATCTGGCGCTTCAACCGGTACACGAGATCGGAGAACCGGACCTGATCGCCGGTAAACCGGCTGGCGATCCGATCGAAGGCCTGACGCGAGCCTGATTCGACGAAGACCGCCGTTGCGGCGAAGGCGAAGTCGTAACCGACGGTGCCGGCGATCGCCCACTCGGCGGGCAGCGCTTCGCCGAGCTCGAGGATTTTCTCGGCCAGCACGTACAGCGGCCACACCTGCCGCTCCGACGCGCCTTCGACCATCAGCGCGCGCGCCTCGGCGCGAAGCCCCTTGACCTCCTCGATCATCGCGTCGTCCGCGATGCCACCCTGCTCGACGATCGCGCGAGTGACGATCGCTTCGGCCTGGAGATCGTAGAAATAGCCGCGCGGGTCCCAGAGGCCGTCGGGATGATCGATCCGAACGGCGTCGACCGCGCCGGTGGCGACGAGCTCGGCCAGCAACCGGTGCGTCTCCCGGAAGACCCGCTCTTCCTCCTGCCGGATCGCGGCGAGCGTGTTGATCGCGAAGAAGCGACGGTAGTTAATCTCCTCGCCGGCCACCCGCCAAAAGGCGACGCGCCACGGCTGCAGCGCGAGCAACCTATCGAGCCGGTCGAACGAACGAGGGTCGCCGACCTGGCCGTTCACCGCCACCAGCTCGGCGTCGATCGCCTCGCGAATCGGACGGGAGCGGGCAGACAGCTCGCTGAGGCGCCGCTTGGCGACGAGTTGCTCGCGATAGCGTGCGTCGAGCCCGCCCGGGTCGGTGCTTTGGATGAGCTGCGGCAGCCGTTCCAGCGCGGTGATGATGCTCTCCAGTTCGAGCATGGCAGCATCGTCGGCGTCCAGGTTTTCGGCAAGCTGGTCCAGCACCGGCCGCAACAGCGACGGATACGTGGCCGGGGTGATCGGCAGCGGCGTGTCCCAGTACCAGACGGTGAACGCGCCGCCGTCGAACCGCAATTGCAGCTCGCCCCGCTCCAGCACCACGCCGTACTGGTCGCCGAGCACCGGCAGCAGCACCTTATCGCGCAGCTCGTCGGTCAGCGGCGTCCAGTCGATGTCGAAGTAGCTCTCGAAGGGCGATGCCGGTCCGTGCTCCAGCACGTCCTGCCACCAGGCATTGGCGCCGTTTTCGATCCCCATGTGGTTCGGCACGAAGTCGACCATGATCTTCATGTCGTGACCGTGCACGACCTCGACGAGGCGATCGAACGCCTCGCGCCCGCCCAGCTCGGGGTTGATCTCGCCGAAATCAACGACGTCATAGCCGTGCATCGAGCCGGGCGCGGCTCGGAAGATCGGGGAGCAATAGAGATGGCTCACACCGAGCCGCGCCAGCCACGGCACGATCGCCGCGGCGTCATCGAAGGTGAACGTGTGATTGAGCTGCACGCGATAGGTCGCGCGCGGCGGCGAGCCGGACGCCATGGCTTCGGCGACCTGCTTCACCAGGGCTGTAGGTGACGGGGTGGTCTGGGTCAATGCGACGGTCCTCACATCCGGGTTGGTCGACGAAAGTCCCGCAGTGCCGGCCGTGTGCCAGCCCTGCGAGTGGCCGCTACAGGGGCGGTGCTACCGGGGTTGTGCGGTCAGGGACGCGCGAAGAGCCGATCCTCGACGGCGAGCTGCTGGTCGACCCAGGCCCGGCCCGCGTCGAGCGCCGCCCCCGCACCCG
>JAEVYR010000312.1 GCA_023392645.1 Chloroflexota bacterium
CGAGGTTATGCCGCCACGTGTAGCCGCCGCGAGCGCGCCGCAGGTCGAAGGGGATGTCGTGCAACGCCCGTTCGAGCGACAGTCCGAGCTGGTGCTGATAGAAGGCATAGGCATCCTCCAGCGCGGGAAAGCTGCGCGGCAGGGACCGCGTCATCTCGATCAGTCGCTGCGCATGGCCGTCGGTCACCTCCGGCACGGTGTCCCCGATCACCAGGCCGGAGAGCGCGCCGGGATGCTCGGCGGCGAGGTGATACGCGACCAGGCCGCCGTGGAGGCGGCCGATGACGACCGGGCGCTCGATGCCGAGCTGCTCGATCAGGCCGGCGACGTCGGAGGCCATGGTCGACGGATCGTAGCCGTCCTCCGGCTGCGCGGTTTCGCCCCGCCCGCGGAGATCGGGGACCACCACCCGCCCACGCCGGGCGAGGTGTGACGCGAGATTCGCCATCCCCTCGGCAGTCTGCAACGCGCCGTGGAGAATCACCGCCGGCGGGTTGACCGGCTGCTCCGGTCCCATCCAGTCGAGTACGCTCATGCGCAGGTCGCCGACCTGCACGGTGCGCCGTACCGATTGCAGGCGGGCACGCATGCGGCGACCAGCCACCATCACCGGCGCGTCATCTTGCTGCGAGAGCTTGTCCATCGATGCCCCTTGCCTGCATGTGTCCACCTGCCGCTCAGCGCGGCACCTCCCGGCGCAGGATGTCGCTGTACGACCCCGGCTCAACCGGCCAGGCCGCCAACCCGAGCCGCTCGATCGCATCGCGATGCTCCGCCTCGGCCACCGCGTCCGACTGCCCCGCGATCACGGTTTCCAGCTCGACGAACGGCCCCAGCCCCTCGACCTCATCGAGGTGCAGACGCGTTTGGCGCCAGATCGCGATGTCCCGTCGCTTGCGGACCTCCACCATCAGCGACAGGACGTGCGCCAGCGTCGCGGCGAGATCGTCGGCCACGCGTGAGTCGATCGGCGTGAGCCGGTAGGCACTCCAGCGGGAGCCGTCCTCGTCCGGCCGGCGGTAGGCAATCAGCTCCGCGCGCGCTGGCTCAGTATCGTACGCGATCGCGCGCAGCTTCAATCGCCCGTCGGGTACCGCGAAGTACCGATCCACCTGATATTGGCACGAGACGGTCACGCCGAGCGCGAGGACTCGCTCGCGCACCTCGGCGAGGCCCCCGGGCGTGAGTCGCACCTTGAGCTCGAGATTGCGGTGTGGTTGGGCGGTGTCGGCCGAATCCGGCATGGGAGTCTCCTGCAAACGCGGTACAATGGCTCGGACATGGCGAAAGCCGGGTCGACGCCCAGGTGGGCGGTCGGTCCCGGTGCGCCGGACAGCGTCAGCAACCAGCGCGGTGGAGGAACCGGAAATGGGTTTGTTCTCGAGCGGTCGGCGAGCTCGGATGATGAAGGAGATGGCCTACGCGCCGCCTCCGTTCTTCGAAGGGTATCAGTTCACGCTCAAGGGCTCCCCCCGCTACTATGACGATGTCCGGGCGATCATCGAATCGACCGGCGAGGCGGACGTGTACTTCGGCGAGGCGCTCGCCTACGAGCGAGGCGCCGGCATCGCCCTGTTCCGCATCCGCGCCAAGGGATTCGACTGGTTGCCGAAGCTCTACGACTGGTGGGCCGAGGCCGAGCGAGTCGAGCCAATCGCAACCACCTTTCATCTCTACCTGCCGAGCAATCTGAAGTATCCGGTGCTCGACCTGCGCGAGCATACTCCGGAAGAGGTCGCCGCGTTCATCGAGGCGAACGCGGAGTACATGCGCGCCGAGCCGTAGGCGACGGGGCACCCAGCACGCAAAAAAACCGCCGGGCGAAGCAACGCCCGGCGGATTTTTTGCGTGCCGAAACGCGTGAGAGGGTATCTGCGACGGGACGGTAGCGGCGATGAGCCCGCGCATCCGGGCGGTCTGCCTTGGAGTTGGGTCCGCCGCCAGGTCGCCGCTACGGGTACCGCGCCACGTCAGTCGGCGGCGTTTTCGGCGTCGTCCCCGGCACGGAGCTCCGCTTCCTTCTCCGGGTGCTCCTTCCAGCAGTCGAGCAGATCCGGCGTGCGCATGCACAGCAGTGCCTCGGACTCGCCGTGGAGCGCCCACCCCATGGAGCAGCGCGCCACGTGATGGCCACCGGCGAATGGCATCCCAAGTTGCGTCCGCGTCAGCATCGGGCAGCCGAACGTCATCCCACCCGGGACGGAGAATTCGTCCAGCGTCCGTGCCGCAGGCGTCTCGGCGGCCGGGACCTTCCGCACCGACTCCTTCAGCACCTCCATGGGCATCGGCCCGATGGTCGGCCGTCGCGTGCTCCGACGCCGATTGCGGCTCCGCTTGCGCCCGCCACCGTCGCGGCCACCCTGCTGCTCGTCGCGACTCGCACCGCCGCGGTCCTCGCTCCGGGGCGCAGCCTCGGCGGCATCACCACCGCCCTGCGCGGGAGGCGAAGCGCCGTCCAACGGCTGCTGGGGCTGATCTTGTTGCGCGCGCTGTCCGCCGCGCCGTCCGCGTCGCCGCCGAGGGCGGCTGGGACCTGTCATCATCGTTCACTCCTCGCCCGCGCGACCATGCCGCCGACCCACCGCCCCGCGCGATCGAGCTGGCGCATGCTCCAGCGAGCGCCATGGACCACCCCCACGCGCACGAGGGTACGAATCGTGGCAAGGTCGCTGTCGATGGTGCCGATATCGAGCCCGTACCGCTCCAGGTACTCGGCGCCGACTGCGTCCGGCGTCATCCGCAGCGCCTGCCGCACGGCGGCCAGCACGACATAGAGGTCGTCGAGCTGTCCGGCCACCGGGATGATGCCCGGCACGAGATCGAGCGGCGACACCAGGTAGGCGCCTCCGACGATGAGCATGCCGCGGGCGCTCCACGGCACCCGCTCGTCGCGCGCCATGGCCGCCACGAGGCGGGCATACGCCGGCAGCCGCTTCAGGGTCTCCCAGAAGTCGGCGAGCGCTTCCTGGCGCTCCCTGGCACGCGCGTCGTCGATGTCCATGACCTCGGCCTGCGTCATTGGCGGGTGATCCTTGTTCGAATCGTCAGTCCCCGCCAGCGTGGCGGGGCGGGCGCCGCGTGCTTCCAGTTTTCCACCGGCGACCCTGACGTCATTGTCCCACGCCCGTGCCACCAGCATGGTTTCGCCGGACGCGCGCGGGGAAGATGGGAATAATGGGCTACAGATGTATACTGTTGTCAGTGCACATATGCACAGTGATATGATGCAGCCATTACGATTGTTGGGACACATCTGACCCGACGGGCTGGCAGCGAAAACCTGTTGGCGCCGGGTCGACACCCGATGCGCGAGCAAAGGAACGTCGATGCAGGATGACGAGCTCTACGATCACCACGGCGCCATGCTCACGCGTCGCCAGCGCCAGGTCCTGCGGCTGCAAGCCTATGGCCTGACGCATCAGGAGATCGCCGAACATCTTGGGCTGAGCATCTGGACGGTGAAGAACCACCACAAGCAGGCCGTGCGCACCCTGGCGAACTCCCTGCGCTCGGTGCCGCGCGAGCGGGTCCGCACCTCGCTGGCGTGCTACATCCTCGGGCTGCTCGACGGCGGCTGGAGCCCCCGCGACGTCGCCCGGCACCTCAAGCAGGTCTCGCCGCCAGTGCAACACGCCACCGAGCCGGATGGCGTCGTCGCCGACTACGATCCGAACGACGACGAGTTCGCCCCCGCCGCGACCTGACGCCTAGCCGCGCAACTGCCGCAGCACGAACAGCGCGTTCGACGGCCGCTCGGCGATGCGACGGGTGAAGTACGGGTACCACTCGGTTCCGTACGGCACGTATACGCGCATGCCATACCCCTCCCCGGCGAGCCGCTGTTGCTCATCGCGCCGCACCCCGTACAGCATCTGGAACTCGAACCGGTCGAGCGGGATGTCTCGCTGCCGCACGTACTCTCGCGCCTGCTGGATCAGCGCCGGGTCGTGGGTGGCCAGCGCCGGAAAGTTCCCCTCGTCCAGCAACAGCTTCATCAACCGAACGTAGCTGGCATCGACCTTCGCCGCGCCCTGAAAGGCGACGCTGGCCGGCTCGGCGTAGGCGCCCTTGACCAGCCGCACCCGCGCGTTCCGCGCAATGCAGTCGCGGACATCGGCCTCGGCGCGGTGGAGGTAGGTCTGGATGACGATGCCGACCTCGTCGGGAAAGCGGTCGTGCAACGCGTAAAACACGCGCATCGTCCGTTCGGTGTAGGCCGAGCC
>JAEVYR010000340.1 GCA_023392645.1 Chloroflexota bacterium
ATACAGGTCCGGATCCGGCGAGCCGGTGCTCTTCACCCAGTCGTCGATCAGCACCGTGCCCTCGACCAGCTTCACCGAGCCGTCACCGATCATCAGGCGCGCCTTCACTGGCGCCTCCATCGGCCCCGGCGCGGTATCGCCGGTCTGGAAGTAGAACGGCAGGTTCTCAACGGTGTGCAGGGCGCCACCGGCGATCTGGTGCCCGCTGTCGAACTGCCCCATGAACCAGTCCCATCCGGCGACGGTGGCGGGCCCGACATTCTTGGCGGCTCGGGTGACCTCGGTGCGCGGGCTCGCGATGAGACTGGTGCCCCATTGGTGATCGAACCAGAACTGGCCGCTGACCAGATCGATCTCCTCGCCGCTGAACGTCAGGGTGCTTCGCGTGGGGTCCACCTGCAGACCCGGGATCGAGTAGTAGAGCGTGCCCGCGCCATCACAGCATGGGTCGCAGCCGTCCACACCCTGCGGGATCGGCATGTCCGGCTCCGCGCAGGTAATATCGACCGAGAAGTCGATCGGCGTCGCCCCGCCCCGGTTCACGCCGCGAGCGCGGAAGTGCAGCGGCATCGCGCCGGTGGCGGGATCGCGCGACGCGATCGTGTTGTTCCCCATCGACCAGCCGAGACCATCCGGCGCGAAGTCCAGCAATCCGGTGGTGCCAGCGATCACGGTCGGGATCGCCCGGTGGTGTTCGCCGCCGGCCTCGGTCACGGCGAAATGCAGCTCGGTGATCTGGTTCTCGGCGTGCGAGAGGCCGAACTCCTCCATCAGCGCCGGCGGCAGGATGGCGTTGCGGAAGAACATCATCTCCACGCCGTACTCCTTGCCGTTGCTGCCCATGCAGCTCCCGACGACGAAGTACCACCCGACCTGCATCGGGAGGTCGACCGCGTGACTGTGCGGGAAGTCGAACTCCGCCTTCGGTGGCAGCGGCGGAAAGTCGCTCGCGCCATCCGGACCCAGCAGGTTCGCCATGCAGTAGACCTGATGGGCAGACAGCGCGTCGCAGTGCGACAGCAGCGCCTCGTAACGCTCGGTGTGGCTGGGCGTGAATGTCTCCGGCTCGTCGATCAGCGCTCGCAGCCGCGCGGCCATGCGCTCGCCGAAGGCGGAGCCGCTGTTCTTTTCGCTGGCGAGCCGATCCAGGATGTCGCCGGGGATCGCCTGCTCATCCCACTCCGCCAACCAGAGCGCCTGGGCGACGTTGTCCTTCGTGCCCGGGTCGAGGGCGTCGATCCCGGACCCTGCCACCGGCGTCGCCTGCCGGAGCATGGTCCGCGTCGCGGCGTCGCCCGGTGCGGAGCTGGCCGCCGCCCCCTTCAGGCCGAGCGCCACCGCCAGTCCCGAGAGCCCGACACCGTGGAGCGCATGCCGCCGCGTGGCACGGGCATCCATCACCCGTGCCAGGAGTTCAAGCCGTCCTGTGCTCATTGCCTGTTTTCCCGCCGGCCGCTCCTGAGAGCGGCATACCCGTGCCACCCGGCAAACGCTCCACCGAGGCGGTCACAGCGCTGATGTGGATGGTGATGCAACACCAATGTGATCCGTGGTCACCATATCAGCGTCGATCAGTTTGTGCCATGTTTTCGATCGGGTGTTCCGGCTGCCCGTCCCGATCTCGAAGACCGGGTGGTTGGGGGCGATGGCGGCGAGCTGCGCGTCGGTGGCGTCCTTCGGCGCATCGATCAGTCCCTTCACCTGCCAACCCCAGCGGTCGAGATAGGCATGCAGCACCGGCGGCTTCTCCTCATTCGCCAGCTCCCGCACGAGCACGATCGGCTCACGCCGGCCGCCGACCCGCAGCGCCGCCTCCCCCGCAGCGCGGAAGTTGCGCACCCACTGCGTCTCGCCGCGGGGCGAGACGAGATACCGCCGACCTTCGATCTCCAGCGGGTTGACCGGCGTCGAGCGAACCAGCCCGCTCACGCGCCCGCGCACCTCGAGCAGTTGCGCGCCGCCGGGCGACCGCCCGAGTCTCGCGATCACCCACCCGACCGCCGCGTTCGGCGCGGCCGCGAGCCGTTTCCTCAGCTTCTGATACATTGCCATCGTCAACTCCCACGAACTCTCGCGTCGTCGTCACCTCAAGGATGGCCGAATATGTCGAACGATTCATCACATTCAGGTGACATTCGTGTCGTCACCGTCGTCGGCGCCGGGTTCCTCGGCCGCCAGATCGCGGCGATGACCGCAGCCTCGGGCCGCGACGTCCGCCTCTACGACGCCGACCCGGTCGCCGCCGATACCGCTCGAGACTGGCTGCGCGATTTTCTCGCCGCGCCGGTGGCCGAGGGCGAGCTCGACTGGGATCTCGACGTCGTGCTCGCCCGGATCCAGCCGGTCCACGACCTCGCTGCGGCGCTCGACGGGGCCGACCTGATGATCGAGGCTGTCCGCGAGGATCTCGCTACCAAACGCGAGGTGTTCCGGGCAGTCTCGTCGGCAAATCCGGGCATGTATCTCGCCACGAACAGCTCATCCCTCCCCTCGTCCGCGCTTCGCGATGTCGTGACACAGGCCGACAAACTCGTCAACCTGCACTTCTTTTCCGAGTTCTGGCACCGGTCGATGGTCGAGCTGATGGGCTGCGGCGAGACATCCGAGGAAACGATGCGGGTATTGCACCGCTTCGGCACCTCGCTCGGGCTCTACTGTGCCGTCGTGCGCGGGCAGAGCAAGGGGTTCATCATCAACCGCGTTTGGCGGGCGGTGAAGCGCGAGGCGTTGCGGGTCGTCGATGAGGGACACGCCGACCCGGAGGATGTCGACCGGCTCTGGGCGATGTTCTGGGGCATCGACTACGGCCCGTTCGGGATGATGGACGAGGTCGGGCTCGACGTGATCGCCGATATCGAAGACAGCTACATCGCCGTCGCCACCGATCCCGCTGACCGGCGCTCGCGGACGCTGCACGACCACGTGGCGGCCGGCAAGCTCGGCAACAAGACCGGCGAAGGGTTTTACACCTATCCAAACCCTGCCTACGAAGCGCCAGGGTGGCCCCGCTCCGTGGCGGATGAAAACGGGTGAACGGTAGAGAAGGTTCGTCCATTCATCCCGCGCGGGGCTGGCGCAACTCCTCGTTGCCGGTAGAATGACCGCACGTGAAACCTGTCGCGGATGTGCGAGCGGGCTCAACCGGTTCTTCCCCCGTGCCTCGATCGAGCACGGTGACGGATCGGTGAGCCGTCGCGGATTCGTGGAACCTGACCGACGCCGGATGGGGACGCCCCAGCCGGCGCGACCCGTACCTCGAAAAGGAGCGCGCGATGTCCCAACGCTTCCGGGTCGTTCAGCATCAGTCCCGCCGGCGCTGTATCCAGGCCGGCAGCGCCATCGGCCTCTCCGCCGCCGCGGCCGCGCAGGTCGGCATCACCCTCGCGCAGGACGCCTCGCCCGAAGCCGGTGACGAACCGCTCTGGTACGAGGACACCCAGGGGCCACCGCAACCGGGCGGCACGGTGCGGTTCCTGCTCTACGAGGATCCCAACACGCTCAACCCAATCCTCGGCTGGACCACGATCGCGATCCAGGTCATCAACGCCATCAGTGAGGGGCTGGCCGAGAACGCGCCGGATGGCAGCTTCGTGCCGATCCTGGCCGCCGAGCTGCCGACCCTCGACAACGGCGGCATCTCCGAAGACCTCCTCACCGTCACCTGGAAGCTGAAGCAAGGGGTCACCTGGTCGGACGGCGAGCCGTTCACCAGCGACGATGTCCTCTTCACGTGGGAAGCCGCGCGCGACGCGGCGAGCGGCTCGATCTTCTCCAGCGATTTCGACCTGATCTCCGGCATCGAGACGCCGGACGAGCACACCGTCGTCGTGACCTACTCCGCGTTCAACGCCGGGTACCTGGATCAGTTCCCGTGGATCATCCCGCGCCACGCCACCGGCGACGTCGCCGACATGCGCGACTGGGATTTCAATCGCGCACCGATCGGCACCGGGCCGTTCAAGCTCGACGAGTGGGCATCCGGCGAATATCTCGCGCTAACGGCGAACGAAAACTACCGCGAGGAAGGGAAACCCCATCTCGACGGCATTACTTTCCTCGTCATTCCCGACGAGTCGGTCCGCACCGCGATGATGATCGAGGAAAGCGCCGAGGTGATGCTCTGGTCCGGCCAGGAGGCCGACGAGCAGATCGAAGCGTCCGGGGTGGGCGAATCGCGAACCGCGCCGGGCGTCTGGGTCGTCGAGATGCGGTTCAATCTCTCGATGCCCTTCGACGGCGATCCCGGCCCGGAACCGCCCCACCCGATCCTCGGCGATATTCGCGTGCGCGAGGCGATCACGAAGGCCGTCAATCGCGACCGCATCAACCACGAGCTGATCACCGGCACCGTTTTCGAGCTGGATTCGCCGCTGCAGGTCGGCTGGATGGACTGCGAGGTCGAACCGTTCACCTACGACCCCGACGGCGCCGGGGCGCTGCTCGACGAGGTCGGCTGGCGGGACGAGGACGGCGACGGCATCCGCGAGGCGCACGGCGTCGAAGGCGTCGAGGACGGCACGAAGCTGTCGATGATGATGAACGGCTACACCGGGTTCGACACGCTCGACCTGATCGAGCTGGCGGTGCAGGAGGACCTCAAGGCTGTCGGCATGGACATCCAGATCGAGAACCAGGAGTTCGCGGTCATCTTCGGCACCTGGGAGGACGGCGCGCCGATGATGCTCGGCGACTACGACATCCTGATCTACGACTCCGGTCTCTTCGCCGAACCGGGCAACGACATCGCCAACCGCTACAGCCCAGATCGCATTCCCAGCGCCGAGGTGCCGGGCGGCGACAACATCTACCGCTGGGTGCGCGAGGACGTCGGCGAATGGATCGAGGCCGGCAACTCCACGCCCGATATCGACGAGCGCCGAGAGAACTTCTGCCTGGTGGCCGACGCGATCCGCGAGGACATCATCACCTTCCCGATCCTCCAATTCGCGGAGGGCAGCGCCTACTCCAACCGGATGCACGGCTTCGCGATCAGCACCTGGGAATACGCGACCTGGGATTCCGAGAACTGGTGGATCGAGCAGTAGGCGCACGCTTCGCGAGCCGAGTCGGCGCGCCGGTCTCATGCCGGCCGTTCGCCACGACCCACCCGGATGGCTCGTGGTGGATCGATGCCGATGACGCTCGCCTGGGACGCCAATCGCATCGGCGGATGAGGTCGGCGATCGCCGGCCCTGCACCGGCGGGAGACGCTATCGATGGGCGGCTACATAGTCCGGCGGATTCTTTGGGCCATACCGCTCCTGCTGTTCGTGAGCGTCGTCGTCTACGGCCTGCTGGAGCTCTCGCCCGGCGGGCCGACCGCGATGTACCTGCGTCGCGGCGGCGGCATCAGCCCCGAGGATATCGCCCGCATGGAGGCGGCGCTCGGGCTCAACGACCCGTTCTACCTCAAGTACCTGCGCTGGCTGGGGCGGGTGCTGCAGGGCGATTTCGGCATGGCCGTCACCTCGTCCCGTCCAGTCAGCGCCGAGATCATGGATCGCTTGCCCAACACGCTCTACCTGATGGCGATCGCCTGGGCGGTGAGCCTGCTCATCGCCGTGCCGATCGGCATCCTCTCGGCGGTGAAGCAGTACTCGAAGTTCGACCACCTCGTCACGGCGCTGACCTTCGTCGGCCAGAGCATCCCGTCGTACTTTCTCGGGCTGATCCTGCTCCTGGTGTTCTACATGCGGCTCGACAACCCGATCACCGGCGGCCCGCTGCTGCCCTCGGGCGGCGTCAAGACGATCGGCGCCGACCTCGCTGGCTGGGACCTGATCCAGGACCGCATCGTGCACCTGATCCTGCCGGTGACGATGCTCGCGGCGACGTGGATCGCCTGGTATTCGCGGTTCCTGCGCGCGTCGATGCTGGAGACGATCCACCTGGACTACGTCCGCACCGCCAGGGCAAAGGGTGTTCGCGAGCGCGCGGTGATCCTGCGGCATGCGTTCCGCAACGCCGCGATCCCGCTGGTGACGATCATGGCGCTCGACCTGCCGCTGCTCTTCGCGGGCGCGCTCTATGCCGAGGTGATCTTCTCGTGGCCCGGCATGGGCCGGTTGTTCTTCCAAGCCGCCGAGCGCCGCGACTACGGCTTGCTGATGGCGATCGTGATGATCACCTCGGCCCTGATCATCGTCGGCAATCTGCTGGCCGATATCGCCTACCGCCTGCTCGACCCGCGCATCAAGCTGCGATAGCCCACGGAGCGCACGATGATCGATACCGCCCAGCCATCCGCCAGCGATCGCGATCGAGACCGAACACCGGCGCACACCGACCAGGTGCTGCCGACCGAACACACCTCGATGGCCCGGCTCTACGTCCGTCGTTTCCTGCGGCACCGCTTCGCCACCGCCGGGCTGATCGTGATCGTGCTCGTCGTCCTCTCGGCGCTGCTGGCACCGGCGATTACGCAGGACCCGAATGCGCTCTCCGCCAGCGACCGCAAGGCCGCGCCGTCCGCCGAACACTGGCTCGGAACCGACGAGGCCGGACGCGACATCCTCGCCCGCACGGTCCACGGCGGCCGCATCTCGCTGGCGGTCGGCATCACCGCCACGGGCATCGCACTGCTGCTCGGCACGCTCATCGGCGCGGTCGCCGGGTACTTCGGCGGAGCTGTCGACGGCGCGTTGATGCGCCTGACCGACGCCTTCCTCTGCTTCCCGCAGCTTTTCGTGCTGATCGTCTTCGGCACGCTGATCCGGACGACCGAGCTGCGCGTGCTGCAGGGCAACATGACCCCGATCGCGATCATCATCGGTGTGCTCTCGTGGATGGGGCTGGCGCGGATCGTCCGCGCAACCTTCCTCTCGCTGCGGGAGCAGGACTACGTCGACGCGGCACGGTCGGTCGGCGCCGGCAACGCGCGGATCATGGTTCGCCATATCCTGCCGGGTGCGGTCGGGCCGATCGTCGTGCAGGCGACGCTGCTGATCGCGGCGACGATCATCACCGAGTCTGGCCTGAGCTACCTCGGGTTCGGCGTGCAGCCGCCGACCTCGAGCTGGGGCAACCTGCTCGACGGCGCCAAGCCGTTCCTGCAAACGCTGCCGATCTACGCGATCGCGCCCGGCATGATGATCTTCCTGACTGTGATGAGCATCAACTTCGTCGGCGACGGTCTGCGCGATGCGCTCGACCCGCACAGCCAGCGATAGTGCACTACGTTGGAGGTCCAATCAGGAATTGTCATTTCGAGCGCAGCGTCGCAGCCGCGAAGTCGAGAAATCTCTTGCCTGCCGGGAACCTGCGCTCGAACGCAAGAGATTTCTCCGCTCCGCACCCTGCGGGTGCTCCGGTCGAAATGACAGCATTTCTTGAGGTCAGCATCTTGAGGAGGCACACGCGATCATGAAGGACTACCGCACCTACAGCTTCTGGCTCGAAACCTGTGGCGACGACCTGACGCCGCGACCGCCTCTCGACGGCTCGGTGGACGTCGACGTCGCGATCCTCGGCGCCGGCTTCACCGGACTCTGGACCGCGTACTACCTGCTGACGCGCGACCCATCGCTGAAGGTCGCCGTGGTCGAAAAGGAGATCGCCGGGTTCGGCGCCTCCGGCCGCAACGGCGGCTGGTGTTTCGCCGGATTCCCGATAGGCCCGCTGGAGCTGTTGCAGGAGCACGGCTACGATGCCGCCCGGCTGGTGTCGCTGGAGATGTACGAATCGGTCGACGAGGTCGGCCGTGTCAGCCTGGCCGAAGGCATCGACGCCCACTACGCCAAGGGTGGCGAACTGGAGGTCGCCCGGGCGCCGTACGACGTGCCGAAGCTGCAGGGCATGTATGACGGCTTCCGCGCGATCGGCCTGGAGGACCACTACCAGCTCCTCGACGCCGAGGAGACGCGCGAGCGCATCGCCGTCGCGAAGGCGCTCGGCAGCTTCCACAATCGTGAGGGCGCCGCGATCCAGCCGGCGAGGCTCGCGCGAGGGCTCGCCCACGCCGTCGAGCGACTCGGCGCCACGATCTACGAGCAGACAGCGGTGACCCGCTTCACGGGCAACCCCAACCCGGCGCTGGTCACCGCGCGAGGCACGGTTTGGGCGAAGACCATCGTGCTTGCCGGCGAGGCGTACCTTTCGGCGGTGCCCGGCATGGAGCGAGAGATTCTGCCGATGACGTCGCACATCGTCGTCACCGAGCCGCTCGGCGACGACATCTGGGAGCAGATCCGCTGGCGCGAGCGCGACGTGCTCGGCGGCTGGGGCGTGCATGGCGCCTACATCCAGCGCACGGCCGACGGTCGGATCGCGCTCGGACCCTACCGAGGCAACTACCCGTACCGATCCCGCATCACCGACGCCCTCGACCGCGACGAGTCGATCTTCGACCACGCGCGGCTGTCCCTCGTCGACTGGTTCCCGATGTTGAGAGGCATCCGCACCACGCACAGTTGGGGCGGGGTGTTCGGCATCCCGCGGGACCGCATGCCACGCATGACGTACGACCCGGCGACCGGTATCGCCGCCGCCTACGGCTACACCGGCGACGGCGTGGCCACAACCAATCTCTCCGGCCGCGTGCTGGCGGACCTGATCACGGAGACGGAATCGGATCTGCGTCACCTGCCGATGACGAAGGCCAATCCATCGCGGTGGGAGCCGGAGCCGCTGCGCTGGCTGGGCGTCACCTTCGTCCGCAAGGATCGCCAGCGGGTGATGAACAAGATCGAGCGGGAGGGCAAGCTGCCGGAGAAGCCGACGTTCTCCCAGCGCCTCTACGATTACTGACGAGCCTCGTATCAATTGCAGGGGGCATGCAGCAATCACATTCCCCACCAATCGCCGTTCCAAGCCGACGTCAGTTCCCATCGCGTCGACGAGCGCGGTCAAACCGAGGGTCCCTCCGCCACGCGGTGCTACGGCGCCCGGTCACGTCGTCGGTGATGCTGCCAGGTGGCATTCATGTAGGCGCCGAACAGGAACAGGTGCCCGAGGATGTAGAACCAGATCAGCACCAGCGAGAGGAGACCCGCCGTGCCGCCGATCAGGTTCCGGTCGCGCACGACCCGCAGATAGACCGGGAATACCTGCGCCAGCAGCACGAACGCCAGCCCGATCGTGGCCGCGCCCGGGATGATATCTGCCGCGCGCTGCCCGGCCGCCGGAACGAGCCGGAAGATGACGCCGAACATCAGCATCGCGGTCAGCACGGCGGCGACATACGACAGCACCTGATAGAGCCCAACGAACAGCGGCCAGCGCTCGAGCCCGAGCGGCAACGTATCCTCGTCGATGCCGAGCACCACCGTCGGCACGATAGCCGCGATGACCGACACCGAGAACAAGACCGCGAACGTGATGACGCTGACGAAGGCGCGGAGTCGCTGCTGCAGGGGTGGCCTGTCCGGCACGCGATACACCTGGTTCATGGCCCGACCGAGCGCGGCGAAGAAGGTCGATCCGACCCACACGAAGCCCACCAGCGACACGATCGCGTAGGCGGCGCTCTGATCGCGCAGTTGCGGCAGGACGTCCAGGCTGTCACCGGCGAGCTCGTCGGGAACGATCCACGACACGACCTCGGCCGCCTGTCGAAACCCCTCGTCGGTGCGAAGCCCCAGGCCGATGATCGACACCAGACCGAGGGTGATGGGAACGATGGAGAGCAGCGCGTAATAGGCGATCGCCGCGGCGAGGTCGTTGGCCCGGGAGCGGATGAACCCCGTTTTCAGCCAGTCAACAATGTCTCGCGCGAGACGCCACCAACCACCGGATTGGGCGGCGACCGCCGACGGCGCCGGGATATCCTGACGGAGCTGCCGGGTGCGCCTGCGCAGCCACCGGCGCCGTGCCCGCGAGCGATTCAGGCGCGAGGGCATGGATTCAGAGCGCGTGCGCGACTCGCTGCACCACCTGCTGCAACGTCTCGCGCACGCCGATCCCGCGCACCGCGACCGCCGCGACCACCTGGAGCGGGCCGGCAC
>JAEVYR010000351.1 GCA_023392645.1 Chloroflexota bacterium
CGGGCGCTCATTGGCGCGGCGCTCGCCGTGGCGGTGGCCGCATCTGCCCTGACATCGTCGAGGCGACGACCGCAGTTGTCGCAGAAACGTGCCGTCTCGTCGTTCTCCGTTCCGCAATCGGGGCACGTGATCATCGTTCACTCCTGTAGGATGCGGGTAGACGGTGTTTGGGGTCCTGTTCCGCGTTTGACAGGATAGTACCGCGTTCGGCGGCGAAGCCGCGTCGGCCGGACGGCATGGGAGCAAGCCATGAGCGACGAAACCGCCGAGCCGATCATCAACATTCGCGGCAAGAAGGTCGGGCTCGGGCCGCTCGACCGGTCCATGCTGCCCGACCTGACCCGCTGGATCAACGATTTCGAGACGGCTCGCACGCTCGGCGTCGACCCGCGCCCGATGACCGCCGGCGAGGAGGAGCAATGGTTCAACCGGGCGACGACGAGCCCGGACATCATCCACTTCGCGATCTACGATCTCGCGGACATGGCCCACGTCGGCGGGGTGAACCTTCACGCGATCGACCAGCGCCACCAGACGTGCGAGCTCGGCGTCGCGATCCTCGATCCGAACCGCCGTGGTCAGGGGCTCGGGACCGAAGTCGTCATCCTCATCACCGACTACGCCATTCACGCGCTGAGCATGCACAACGTCCAGCTTCGATTGCTCGCCTTCAACGAAGCCGGACTGCGAGCGTACCGGAAGGCGGGGTTCCGCGAGTACGGCCGGCGCCGCGAGGCGATTCTCCACAACGGGCAGCGATCGGACGTCATCTTCATGGACGTCATTTCCAGCGAATGGAACAGTCCGGTGATGCGCCAGATGATGGAGCCGGACGAGCGACGATGAGCGGCGACACCGGTCCCATCCTCTGCATCCGGGGCGAGAAGATCGCGCTCGGACCGCTGGATCGATCGTTCGTCCCGCTCCAGACGCGCTGGATCAACGAGTTCGCGACCACCCGCACGCTCGGCGCCGTTGCCCGACCGCGCACCGAGGCTGAGCACGACCGTTGGTACGAGCAAAGGACCTCCGGCGACCACATCACCTTCGCCATCTACGACATTGCCGACATGTCGCCCATCGGAAGCGTCGGGCTGTTCGATCTCGACCGCCGCAACGGTACCTGCGAGCTCGGGGTGGGCATCATGGAGCCGACCCGGCGCGGTCGGGGGCTGGGCACGGAGGCGGTGAAGCTCATCACCGGCTACGCCATTGCCGACCTCGGCATGCACAACGTCCAGCTCGCGGCGCTGGAATTCAACGCGGCGGGGCTGCGCGCGTACGAGAAGGCGGGCTTCCGGGAGTACGGTCGCCGCCGGGAGGCGTGGCTGCACAACGGTCGTTGGTGGGACATCGTCTATATGGAGGTGCTGGAGAGCGCGTGGCGGCACGAGATGCGGTAGGATCGGAATCCCGAATGTCGGCTGGTCGCAGAAACCATTGAGCGAAACCGGGCCCGAAGGGGAAATCGTCATTTCGAGCGCAGCACCCGCAGGGTGCGCAGTGGAGAAATCCCCCCGTGCAAGGTCGCAACGCCCGAAAGGGAGAGATTTCTCCACTTCATGCCCTTCGGGCACGTCGGTCGAAATGACATCGTTTGTTGTGTGCGAGTGCCGGTCCCTGGCAGGGGTGACAAGCCCATCCACTACCTGTGTCGCCAGCAGGTCAATCCATCGTCGCTTCGAGCTCGTCGGCGTAGGCGGCGTACGTGTCGGCGCCATGGGTGACCATCCGGACAGTGCGGATTTCGGGGTACTGGATCGCCATGCCGCGCAGGGTGTCGATCGCGATCCGCGCCGCCCGCGTCACCGGGAACCCGTAGACGCCGGTGCTGATCGACGGAAAGGCGATCGAGCGGATGCCGCGCTCGTGCGCCAGCTCCATTGACGCCCGGTAGCAGCTCGCCAGCAGCGCATCCACATCGCGGTCGCCGCCGTGCCAGACCGGACCGACGGTGTGGATGATCCACCGCGCCGGCAACCGGAAGCCGGGGGTGATCACCGCATCGCCGGTGTCGCACCACCCGATCTCGCGGCAGGCCGCGCTCAGCTCGGGACCGGCGACGCGGTGGATCGCGCCGTCGACGCCCCCGCCGCCGGCGAGTCGATTGTTGGCGGCGTTGACGATCGCGTCGACCTCCTGCCGCGTGATGTCGCCCTGCATCACCTCGACGTAGCCGTCGTCGATCGTTCTGGCCGGTGTCATTGCGCTTCTCCCAGGCTCAAAGGTCGAGCAGAATCTTCGCGATCATGAAATAGATGACCAGGCCGGTCCCATCCACCAGGGTCGTGATGAACGGCGCCGACACCACCGTCGGGTCGAATCGCAGGCGCCGCAGGACAAGCGGCAACACCGCCGCCACCAGCGACGCCCACACGCTGATCACCGCAATCGAAAGCGCGACGACCATCGCGACGTCGCTGCCGACCCCGAGCACTTCGGCGCGCGCGAAGGCGACGCCCGCCATCACGACGCCGATGACGACGCCGACGCCGGCCTCCTTCGCCAGCACCCAGCCAATATCGTGGAGGGCGACCTCGCCGACCGCCATCGCGCGCACCAGCGTGGTCGTGATCTGGCTGCCGACATTGCCGCCGGTGCCCAGCAGCAGCGGCACAAAAAACGCCAGCGCGACCACCTGCGCGAGCTCGTCCTCGAAGATGCGCATGACCGTGCCGGTGTACGCCTCGGCCACGAAGAGCACCAGCAACCACACGATGCGCTTTCGGAAGAGCAGCAGGATGCTGGCGTGACGGTACGGCATTTCCAGTGGCTGCGAGCCACCGAGCTTCTCGATATCCTCGGTGGCTTCCTCCTCCAGCACGTCCGCGACGTCGTCCTCGGTGATGATGCCGGCGAGGCGGCCGTCCGCGCCGACCACCGGCAGCGCCAGGAGGTTTTCGCGGATCAACAACCGCGCCGCCTCTTCCTGGTCGGTATCGACCTGAACGGAGATGACGCTCGGCGCCATCAGCTCGCGAACCGGGGTGTCCGCTTCGGCGTTGACCACCAGCTCGTGCAACGAGAGCACCCCCACCAGGCGCCCGTGCTCGTCGACGACGTAGACGTAATAGGTCGTTTCCGCCTCTCTCGCGGCCTGACGGATGCGGGCGATGGCCTGATCGGCGCGGAGGTCGGGCGTGATCGCTACGAACCGCGGCGTCATCCGCCCGCCGGCGGTATCCGCGGGATAGGTCATCAGCTGGCGAAGCAGCGCGCCCGTGCTGTCGTCCATCTTGTCGAGCAGCGAGGCGGCGCCATCCGCCGAGAGCCGCTCGAGCACGTCCGTGGCGTCGTCGGGGTCCATGCGCTCGAGGAGCGACACGGCATCGCTCGCCGGCTGCTCCTGCACGATCCGGGCGGCCAGGCCAGCATCGAGGAGCGCCATCACGTCGGGGATGATGTCGTCCGGGAGCTGCTTGAGCACCACCGGACGCTGATAGGACGCCAACCGGGCGATCACGTCGGCCCAGACGATCGGGCTCACCGGCCCGATTTGAGAGGAAACATCACCACGCTCGGGTTCGGCGAGCGCCGCCTGCACATCCCGCAGGATCTGATCTGCCATGCCGGCCCCCTGACGTTCGCCATCTCCGGCGGTGAACAGGTTCGGGTCCGCCTCTCGCGAGACGGGCCCGTATCACGAGCATGTTTTCGCCGGAGGTCAGGCGCTCACTGCATTCTTGATCAGGTCGGGCACCTGCGACGGGGTTTCGGCGACGTGGACGCCGGCCGCTTCCAGCGCCTTCATCTTGTCGGCCGCCGTGCCGGCGCCGCCGGAGATGATCGCGCCGGCGTGGCCCATCCGCTTGCCCGGAGGGGCCGTCTGCCCGGCGATGAACCCGGCCATGGGCTTGGTCACGCTGGCCTTGATGAACTCCGCCGCGTCCTCCTCGTCGGTGCCTCCGATCTCGCCGATCATCACGATCGCATCGGTGTCGGGATCGTCCTGGAAGAGCCGCAGGCAGTCGACGAACGACGTGCCGATGATGGGATCGCCGCCGATGCCGACCGCGGTCGACTGGCCCAGGCCGGCCTCGGTCAGCGCGTTGACGACCTCATACGTCAGCGTGCCCGAGCGGGAGACGAGCCCAACCTTGCCCGGCTGGTGGATGAAGCCGGGCATGATGCCGACCTTCGCCTGCCCTGGCGTGATCAGCCCCGGGCAGTTCGGCCCGATCAGCCGCGCGCCCTTCTCCCTGACATAGCTGTAGACCGGCACCATGTCGTTGACCGGCACGCCCTCGGTGATGCAAATCACCAGCTCGATGCCGTTGTCCACCGCCTCATAGATCGCGTCCGGCGCGAACCGGGCCGGGACGTAGATGATCGACGTGTTCGGCTGCGTCGCTTCGACCGCCTCGGCAACGGTGTCGAACACCGGCACGCCGGAGATCTCCTGTCCCTTGCGGCCGGGCGTGACCCCGGCGACGACGTTGGTGCCGTACTCCACCATCTGGGTGGTATGGAAGGTGCCCTCGCGACCGGTGATGCCCTGCACCAGCAGGCGGGTGTCGCTGTTGACCAGAATGCTCACGCGTTGCTCCTCGTGGTTGACACGATGCTCGTAGCCAGTCGCCGTGCGGGCGGCCCTCGTGACCGCCCTTCGGAAAGCCGGGACAAGCCCGGCCCCGACGAGGCTGGCGACTCCGGCGGTTCCTAGGCGTTCGCGGCCTTGACGACCGCGGCGGCGGCCTCGTCCATAGACGTCACCGCGGTGAGACCGATGCCGGAGAGGATCTCCCGCCCCTCCTCGGCGTTCGTGCCGGAGAGCCGCACCACGATCGGCACGTCGACCTGAACCTCGCCGAGCGCCTCGCGGATCCCGTTGGCGACCTCATCGCCACGGGTGATGCCGCCGAAGATGTTGATCAGGATCGCCTTCACGTTCGGGTCGGCCGTCACGAGCCGGAACGCCTTCGCAACCTGCGCGGCGTTGGCGCCGCCGCCGACGTCGAGGAAGTTCGCCGGCTCGCCCCCGTTGAGCTTGACCGCGTCCATCGTCGCCATCGCCAGCCCGGCGCCGTTGACGATGCAGCCGATCGTGCCGTCGAGCTTGACGAAGGAGATGCCGCTCTGCTTCGCCTCCAGCTCGGTCGCGTTCTCCTCCTCGGGGTCGCGCATCTCCTCGATCGCCGGGTGGCGGGCCAGCGCGTTGTCATCGAAGCTCATCTTCGAATCGAGCGCCATCCATTTGCCGTCGCCGGTGATGATGAGCGGATTGATCTCGACCAGCGTGGCGTCTTCCTTCAAGTAGACATCGTAGAGCGTCGAGGCAATCGCGGCGAAGCCGTTGACCTTGTCGGCCGGCAGCCCCATCCGGAACCCGATCTCGCGTCCCTGGTAGGGATGGAGGCCGAGGAACGGGTCGCCCAGCTCCTTCACGATCGCGTCGGGGTTGGTCTTCGCGACCTCCTCGATTTCGACGCCGCCCTCGGCGCTCGCCATCACGAGCACCTTGCGGTTCGGCCGGTCGAGCACCACGCCGAGGTAGAACTCGCTGGCGATGTCGGCGCCCTTGGCGATCAGCACCTTGTGCACGGTATGCCCGCGGATATCCATGCCGAGAATCGCCTCGGCGGCCGCGCGGGCCTCCTCCGGCGATTTCACGACCTTGACGCCGCCGGCCTTGCCGCGCCCGCCGGTATGCACCTGCGCCTTGACGACGACCGTGCCGCCGAACTCCCGCGCGATCGCCTCCGCCTCATCGGGCGTCGTGGCGACCTTGCCGGGATTCACCGGCACGCCGTATTTGGCCAGGACCTCGGCTGCCTGGTACTCGTGAACATTCATCGACCGACCCACTCCTTCGCTGTGCGGTCGCCGGGCCGCGGCGGCACGATGCCTTTCCGGCAGCCGCGATCCGGTTTCCTCTCGACATGCTGCCGTCAAGCATAGCGCGTGCCAGCGCGATCGCGCCCGATTTCCGCGAGATTGCGCGGCGAAAGCGCGTATCCGCCGGTCCGTGCGTGGTATAGTTCAATATACCGAGACGTTTCCATCAGGTCGCGCACGTCGGGAAGAACTCAGGGCTCCTCTCACGTCTGTTCCCTTACAGGATCCGCATCGGCCGGGTTTCCGTTACGTTCCATCGTTTCACATGCGCTGGGTCACGGCGAGGCCGTGACAGGAGATGTTCAGACGAACATGAGTGATCGCACCCTGACCTGCCGTGATTGCGGCCAGGAGTTCCTGTTCACCGAGGGTGAGCAGTCGTTCTACACCGAGCGCGGCTATTCGGAGCCGAGCCGGTGCAAGCCGTGCCGGCAGGCACGCAAGGCCCAGCAGGGCGGCGGCGGCGGCAGCAGCTACTCGTCCGGTGGCGGCGGTGGCTACGGTGGCGGGGGATACGGCGGCAACGGCGGCGGCCAGCGCCAGTTCTTCCCGGCCGTCTGCTCCGAGTGCGGCAAGGACACCGAGGTGCCCTTCCAGCCGACCCCGGGCAAGCCGGTCTACTGCCGTGACTGCTTCCAGTCGCGCCGCCCCCCACGCTACTCCAACTACTAGCGACCGCGGCGCTGCGGCAACGCAGCCCAAAGGGGGCAGGCATCGTGCCTGCCCCCTTTGTCATCTGGCGGTACCCTCGTACCACCGAGCCCGTCTCGGCCGTTGATCCAACATCTGCCGGCATGAGCCAGGGTCGCGTCCGTGACGACGCGCCCACGGCACAGCGCCCCGCCATCCGGGCCGCGCCAGCCACACTCACAGGACGTCACCCGCCGCCATGATCGAACGTCGTCCCAGTCCCAACGGCGCCACCCCCGAAGCGCCGCTCGTCCGCGCCGGCACGCTCGTCGACCTGCGCCGCCACATCGACGCCAATCGCGAGTCGTTCATTCGCTGGTACGCCGATGCGGAGATCGCCCGGCTGTTGCGCCACGATCTCGAACCGCTCACCCGGCGCGAGGCGATCTCGTATTTCAATCACATCATCCTGCCGCTCTCCGCGCGCGGGCACTGCTGGGCGATTCACCGCCACGACACCGGCCAGTTGATCGGCACAGCCGCCGTCACCGATGTCAACGCCGTCCGGGAGACCTGCCTCTACCGCATCGTGATCGGGGAGAAGGACGCCTGGGGCCACGGCTTCGGCACCGAAACCACCCGCCTCGTGGCCGAGCAAGTCTTCTCGACGCTGCCGGTGCGGCGCTTCCGCCTGGAGGTGTTCGCCCACAACGAGCGCGCCTGCCGGGCCTATCAGCGGGTCGGGTTTCGCGCCTACGACCGGTACGACGAGAAGGTCCCCGGCAAGAACGTGACGCTCGATATCATCGCGATGGAGCTGACACCGGAGCTGTTGGCATCGAACATGCCGGAGCGCGGAGAAGGAACGCCGTCGGCAATCACCTGACCGCGTTGGCCCCGGCTACACGCGCTCGCCGGCCGGCGCCAGCGATGGATTAGTATTGTGACCGTGTCTGACGCCTCCAGGGCTTCGCAGCCCCGGTCCGCCCACTTGGTCCGGGAGCCCGGATAGCGGATTGCCCGGCGCGCGTCCCGGACCTGCATGCGCCCGACGCGCCGGAACTCCACGAGGGATCACAACGATGGCTAACGATTCGCGCTCGACCACCCCGTTGCTGGACAAGATCGCCTCGCCGGCGGATCTGAAGAGCCTCAGCAGCCGCCAGCTCACCGCGCTCGCGGCCGAGCTGCGGCAAGAGCTGATCGGCACGGTCACCCAGACCGGGGGGCACCTCGGCGCCAGCCTCGGCACGGTCGAGCTCGCCATCGCCCTGCACACCGTCTTCGACCTGCCGAAGGACCGGCTCGTGTGGGACGTCGGTCACCAGGCCTACGTCCACAAGCTGCTCACCGGCCGCCGCGACCGCTTCGACACCATCCGTCAGGAGGGTGGGTTGAGCGGATTCCTCAGCCGCGACGAATCCGAGTACGACTGCTTCGGCGCCGGGCACGCCTCGACCTCGATCTCGGCCGGGCTCGGCATGGCCGTCGGTGAATCCCTGAAGCCGAGGAAGAGCGATCGCGGCAGCGTCGTGTCGATCATCGGCGACGGCGCGCTCACCGGCGGCATGGCGTTCGAGGGGCTCAACAACGCCGGTCACATGGACGACCTCCCCTTCATCGTCGTGCTCAACGACAACGAAATGTCGATCGCGCCCAACGTCGGCGCGCTGAGCCGCTACCTCGATCGCGTCCGCACCGACACCCGCTACAACCGCGCCAAGGACGAGCTGGTCGAGCGGCTCGACAAGCTGCCCCAGGGCGAGCTGCTGGTCGAGCTGGGCAAGCGGATGAAGGACTCGGTCAAGGAGCTGCTCTACCACTCGATGATCTGGGAGGAGCTGGGCTTCACCTACATCGGCCCGGTCGATGGTCACAACATTGCAGCCGTGATGGAGGCGCTGCGCCGCGCGCGCGACCTCAAGGAGCCGGTGTTCGTCCATGTCGTCACGCAAAAGGGCAAGGGATACGCGCCGGCGCGCAACGACCGCGAACGGAGCCACGCCGTCAGCGCGCCGAGCACGCCGAAGGACGCGAATGCCGCGCCGGCGCCGCCGAAGTACCAGGACGCGTTCGCGGGCGCGCTGATCGAGCTCGCCGCCGAGGATGAGCGGATCGTCGCCATCACCGCCGCGATGCCGGGCGGCACCTCGCTCGGCAAGTTCGGCGAGAAATACCCGTCCCGTTTCTTCGACGTCGGCATCGCCGAGCAGCACGCCGTCACCTTCGCCGCCGGACTCGCCACCGAGGGGCTGCGTCCCGTGGTCGGCATCTACTCGACCTTCCTCCAGCGCGCGTTCGACCAGATCATCCACGATGTCTGCATCCAGAACCTGCCGGTCACCTTCGCGATGGATCGCGCCGGATTCGCCGGCGACGACGGACGCACCCACCACGGGGTCTTCGATCTCAGCTACCTGCGGCTGATTCCAAATATGACCGTGATGGCCCCGAAGGACGAGAACGAGCTGCGGCACATGCTCGCCACCGCGATCGAGCACGGTGGGCCGATCGCCATGCGTTATCCGCGCGGCGCCGGCATGGGCGTCGCGATCGACCCGGCGTTCCACACGCTGCCGATCGGCAAGGCCGAAACGATCCGTGAGGGCGAGGACATCGCGCTCGTCGGTATCGGCTCGACGGTGCTGACGGCCGAGCGGGCCGCCGACGCGCTCGCCGTCGACGGAATCTCGGCGACGGTCGTCAACGCGCGCTTCGCGAAGCCGCTCGACGACGCGCTGCTGCTGGAGCTGGCGCGGACGCATCGCGGGGTCGTCACGATCGAAGAGAACACCTGTCGGGGCGGCTTCGGCTCGGCGGTGCTGGAGCTCTACAACGAGGAGCGGATCACCACGCCGGTGCGGGTCGCGGCGGTCCCGGATCACTTCTTCGAGCAGGCGAGCCAGAACCGGCTGCGGGACCTCGCCGGCATCGGTGTCGAGAGCGTCGTCGCCCTCGGCCGGGAGCTGGCGCAAACCACGGAGCGCTCGCTGCACGCCGTCGAGGTCTCGACCGTCGCGGACTGACGCTCGCCTCCGCGACTCCCGAGTGACATCGCCGTCGCGGCGACGTGAGCGCGCGTCTAGCGATCGCGCGAGACACGGTACGCGGCGGTCAATGTCGCCTCGGGCGACCAAGCGACATTGACCGCGCGGCACGCTGAATGGGCCGACGCTCGAGCGCGCAGGCAAGTCGCCGCC
>JAEVYR010000398.1 GCA_023392645.1 Chloroflexota bacterium
TCGGCGGCGAAGTGGCGCGCGTTTCGCGATTGGCTCCGCGACATTCGCACGTTCGAGGGCGCCGACAGGGATCCGGGCCTGTTCGACCGCTATCTCGCCTATGCGGTCGCGTTCAACCTTGAAGCCGAGTGGGTGAAGACGTTCGAGAAAGCCGGCGCGCCGGCGCCGCGCTGGTACCGCCGCCTGGGCGATGCCGGCGATGTTGTCATCATCCCCGATCTCGATGGAATCCCCGGCGGTGTCGGCGGGCTTGGCGAGGCCGGCCCGCTGGTCGGCCGGGCCGGTGACATCGACCTGCCCAACCTCGATCTCGGTGGCATGCCCAACGTGGATATCGGCGGCGTGGGCGAGGGGTTGCAGGGCGCGTCGGAGGTGATGAGTTCCGGGCTCCAGGGCGCCAGCGACGGACTTTCGGACCTGCTGGACAGTGCCGGTTCGATCTTCGACATCTTCGACTGGTGACGGGCTCCTTCGCAGTCTCCCCGTTCGCGCATCCGACCCACCGGGCGATCTCCGGTATCCTGTAACGCGTGTGCCGTACGCGCGACGCCGCCAGTTGACGATGGAGACCCATGATCGATCCGCCGCAGGAGACGCCCCCGACCGGGCAGGTCCCGTGCACCTACCACCCCGATGTGATGACCGGCCTGCGCTGCACCCGCTGTGGCAAGCCGATCTGCCCGCGTTGCGGCGTGCGCACTCCGGTGGGGCTGCGCTGCCCCGACTGTGCCGGTGTGCGGGGGCTGCCAACGATCCGGACCGGGCCCGACGTGCTCGTCAGGGCCGGGCTCGGCGGGCTTGCCGTCGCGGCGGTGGTCACGATCCTGTGGTACTTCGGACCGGAGTGGAAGTTCTATCTCTCGCTGGCGCTTGGCTTCGGGGTCGCCGAGGCGATCGCCTACGTTGCCCGCGGCAAGCGCGGGGTTGACCTGCAGGTTCTCGGCATCGCCATCGTGACGGTCGCGGCAATTGCCGTTCGGGTGCTGCTGGCATGGAAATACGGCGTGACGTGGGATCAGGTGATGTCCGGCGAGCGGTTGATCGTCCGTGACGGCAACAGCCTCGTCGCGGGATCGGCGCTCGACTTCGTGCAGTTGCGCGTCATTCCCGACCTGCTGTTCCTCGCCATGACCTGGGCCATCGTCTGGATCCGGTTCCGCTGATGGCGGATGGCGCGAGGCGGCCAACCTCCGCCACGCGCGCTGGCCGCGGGGTGGCGGCGGCTGCTGCCATCCTCATGCTCGGCAATGTGCTCAGCCGCGTGCTCGGGCTGGTGCGCGAGCAGGTCGCCGCCGGCGCCTTCGGGGCGGGCGACGCGATCGCCGCGTTCACCATCGCCGACAACCTTCAGACGCTGCTGTTCGACCTGATGGTCAGCGGCGCGCTCCAGGCGGCGCTCATCCCGGTGCTCGCTCGGCTGGTGCTGCCGGGACAGGTCCGCCCCGACGAGCTGCGGCACGTCGGCGGCGCGTTGGTGTCGTGGGTAGCGCTCGTGACCGGGTCGCTGGCGTTGCTCGGCGTCGTTTTCGCCCCGGAGCTCGTCACCGGATTGACGTGGTTCGCGGGGGAGGAAGCCGCGCGCGGGCCGGAAACGCGCCAGCTCGCCATCCGGCTGGTGCGCATCGTCATGCCGGCCGCGGCGCTGCTCGGGCTCGGCACCGTGCTCCAGGCGATGCTCCACGCGCTTGGCGCGGTCACCGCCCCGGCACTCTCCACCGCCGCGCGCAACGTCGCCATCATCGTCGCCATGCTGGTGCTTGCCGACGCGCTCGGCGTCGAGAGCATGGCGTGGGGCACGCTGGCCGGAGCCGGACTGATCGTGCTGCTGCAGCTCTGGCCGCTGGCGCGGCACGGCGCGCTGCCGACGCCGAATCTCGATTTCGGGCATCCGGCGGTGCGACGCATGGGCGTGCTTTACCTGCCGGTGTTCGCCGGCCTGCTCGTCAATGCCGTCGCGGTCGTGGTGGATCGCGGTCTCGCCTGGGGCGCCGGCGACCTGGCGGTCGGCGCGATGCGTTATGCCACGACACTGGTGCAGATGCTGCTCGGGCTTGTGGCCGCCGCGACCTCGCTGGCGTCGCTGCCGGCCCTGGCGCGGCATTTCGGCGGGAGCGACGAGCACGCCTTTGCCGCGACGCTCTCCCGCGTGCTCGGTGTGGTGACGGTGCTGATCCTGCCGGCGGTCGCGGTTCTGGCGGTGGTCGCGACCCCCGTCGCCAACCTGGTGTTCGGTCACGGCGCGACCGGTCCGGACGCGGTGGACGCGATCGCGCTTGCGCTGCTGGGCTACCTGCCCGGGACCGTCGCCGCCGCGTGGGACCAGGTGCTGACCTTCGCCTACTACGCGCGGCACAACACGAGACTCCCGGTGGTGATGGGGCTCGCCGGGGTGGCCACCTACTTCGCCGCGGCGTTTTCGCTCGTCGGGCCGTACGGGATGATGGGGCTCGTGATCGCCAACTCGGCGATGTTCATCGTCCGGGCGGGCGGGCTGTGGCTGGCGATGCGCCCGGCGGGAATCCGGCCCCTCGGCCCGGTGCTTGGGCGGTCAATCTCCGGTGCGGTGATCGCCTCGGCGCTGCTCGCCGGAGTCGCCTGGCTGACGCTGGCGGGGTTGGAGCGCTGGTGGGGCGACGGCGGCCTCGTGGAGGAACTGGGGCTGGTCACCATCCCGGCGGCGGCCGGCGGGGTGGTCTACATCGCAGTGTTGCGGCTGTTCGGCGTCCGGGAGCTGACCGATCTGCGCAGGATGGTCGCCGCGCGCCTGCACCGGGCGTAGCACGCGCCGTTGCCGGGATGAGTGGATGGAGAGCCCGACTCGGATAGCGGGTCCGAATCCATAGTCGAAAACCGAAGTCAGGTCCGGTACCCCGTGCGGACCTGGCCGACGTGAGCCTCGGCGATGCGATGAGCCTCGTTCCAGACCTCGCGGATGGGTTGGTCGTATTGCCGCGCGATCTCGACGACGTCGTCGTACTCCGGTTGGGCGTCGAGGACCCGGCCGTCGAGAATCCGCAATTTGACCCCGACCTCTCCCCACCGCGTCGTCACCGCCGCCATCTCGCGGCCCGCCTTGGTCCGCTCGACCGGCCACCACCGCGTGCCGAGTGTGGTGCTGTTGCGAATCAGCACCTGTTCCAGCTCGATTCTCCGCGCCTCCGGCGCGATCACGCGCACCATCGTCGCCGGGCGGCCCTTCTTCATCGTAATTGCCGTGGTCCAGGCGTCGAGCGCGCCGGCGGCGAACAATCGCTCGGTCAGCACCTCGATGAATTGCGGGTTCATGTCGTCGATGTTCGTCTCGATCACCACCTCGCCGTCGTTGTCCGGATCATCGGCCATCTCGCCGATCCAGACCCGCAGCGCGTTCGGCCACGGCAGCTCCTTCTGGCCGAATCCATAGCCGATCGCCGACGGCGCGAACGACGGACGCGCGAACGTCGCCAGCGTCGTCAGGATGGTCGCGCCGGTCGGTGTCAGCAGCTCGGCGGGGTGCGCGGTCATCGCCGGAATCGGCGTCGCCACCGGAGCGCCGGCGTCGGCGAGAAGCTCCAGTGTCGCCGGGGCCGGCACCGGGATGGTGCCGTGGGCGCTGTGGGCAAACCCGTTCCCGACCTGTGGTGGCCCGGAGTAGACCGCCTCGATGCCCAGCAGCGCGAGCCCGATCGCGGTACCGCAGATATCGACGATGGCGTCGATGCCACCGACCTCGTGGAAGTGGACGTGGTCCAGGTCCGTTCCGTGGATCTTCGCCTCGGCCTTCGCCAGTCGCTCGAACGTCGCCAGCGCGGCTGCCTTCACCGGATCGGAAAAGGTCGCGTCTTCGATCAGGCCGCGGATCGTGGCCCAGTCGCGATGGTGATGATCGTTTCCGGCGGTCTCGACCGTGACGCGAGTCCCATGGATGCCGTGCTGTTCGGCGGGCACCGCGCGCAGGCGATATCCGCCGACGGGCAGGCGGCCGAGCTCGGTACTGAGCTGTTCGATGGGCAAACCGGCGTCGATGAGCGCGCCGAGCGTCATGTCCCCGCTGGCGCCGGAGAAGGGGTCAAAGTATGCGATCTTCACGATTTGCACTCCGCGCTACGGTACAATCTGGACCGATGACATCCGTTGGGAGCATACCAGTCAACTGGTGCCGCCCGGCGGATTTGTGGTGCCGCGGATGCCATGCCGGCGCTGCTGGCGGGGGAGGGGTTCAGGGATGACGGAACAGTACGGTGGCCATTCGATGATCGCGCCGCTGCGGCGCGTCCTGGTGCGGCGGCCGGCGGCTCCGGTCGGCGCGGGGGATGCCGCGCGGTTCGGATATCCCCACCAGCCGGACCACGACGTTGCCGTGCGCGAGCACGAGGCATTCGTGACGAAGCTGCAGGAACTCGGCGTCGACGTGATCGTCGCCGATGCTCCCGAAGCCGGCGCGCTCGACGCGATCTTCGTCTACGATCCGTCGTTCACGACCGACGGCGGCCTGCTGCTCTGCTGGCCCGGCAAGGAGCCCCGTCGCGAGGAGGTCGAGCTGGCTCGCCAGGCGGCGGCGGCGCTCGACATCCCGATCATCGGCGAGATCGAGGCGCCGGGTACGGTCGAGGGCGGCGACATGATGTGGCTCGACCAGAACACCCTGGCGGTGGGCGAGGGCTATCGCACCAACGCCGCCGGCATCGATCAGGTCCAGATCTTCCTGCGGCCGCTGGGTGTCGATGTCGTCCGCGTCGCGCTGCCGTACTGGCACGGGCCGGATGAGTGCCTGCACCTGATGTCGCTGATGAGCCCGGTCGATGAGAAGCTGGCGGTGGTCTACCGACCGCTGATGCCGGTGCCGTTCGTGCAGCTCCTGGAGGAGCTGGGGTGGCGCTTCGTCGACATTCCGGACGAGGAGTTCGCCACGCAGGGAACGAACGTGCTGGCGATCGCGCCGGGCAAGGTGCTGATGCTGAAAGACAACCCGGTCACGATCCAGCGGCTGCGGGATGCCGGCGTCGAGGTCCACACCTACACCGGAGACGAGATTTCGCACAATCGCGCCGGCGGCCCGACGTGTCTCACGCGTCCGATCCTGCGGGAAACCGGCGCGTAGCATTTGCCTCGCGGTGGTCGGAGCCCGGCAAAATGACGGGAACGCGTTCCATTTCAACGTCACCGTGAGCTTGTCGAAAGGGTCTCGTGCGTTGGCCGGTCCCGTAGCCCCGCTCCTGTGCCCTGGGACGCGCGCCAGCGTCGCAAGTCGATGCCTGATTCCCAATCCGGGTGCACCGTTGCGGAGCAAGCGCCGAAGTCGCCGCAGGGGCGGGCCTCCCTGATCCGAGCGACTTCGGCAAGCTCAGCCCAGGCTCCGGCGAGGTCCGGTGTCGCCCGCCCGGTGGTCGCGCAGCGGCCACAGCGGTTCCTCAAGCAATCACACCAACCCCGCAAAAAAGGTGTCGTTCCGAGCGGAGCGGCGGAGCCGCGCCCTCGGCTCGGCATGGCAACGTTTCGTGAGAGTGGGAATCGAAAAGCGGCGTGTGCGACGAACCCGCCCATCGGCAAGGCGAGGCTCGTTGCAACGGTGTTCCGTGGCGAGGGCGCATGGGAGTCGAACCCACCGGCGCCGGGGTCACCGACGCCCACGCGGTTTTGAA
>JAEVYR010000444.1 GCA_023392645.1 Chloroflexota bacterium
CCCCACGCCCCCGCGAGCGCCCACGCGCCCGTGCTGAAGGACAGCAGGCGCCACCACAGGTCGCGGTCCGCCGCGCGCGATGGGTCGATGGCGAGGGTGCCGCCCGCCGCCCAGTACAGCTTGACGACGCCGAGCGCGACGCATCCTGTCGCGACCAGCCGCGCCAGCGTCACCTGGAGATGCCGAGTGCTGCCAGGATGCGCGCCGGGATCGAGCGCGCCGCCCAACGCCTCCGGCCAACGGGCCCGCGCGTAGCCAGCGAGCGCGAGCGGCAGGCCGATGCCGACACCGACCAGTGAGACCATGACGAGCACCTGCTCCCAGATCCAGACGTCGGCGGCGCCCGCCTCCTGGTCGCGCGCGATCGCGGCGGGACCCAGCACCGGCGCCAGCAGCACGAGGGGCACCAGCAGCCCGGTGCCGATCCAGACCGGAAGCGCCACCAGCCACGCGGGCAGGCGCTCGCCCCACGGACGGCTGAAGGCGAGGGCGAGCAGGATGCCGATCGCGGCCAGCACCGCCGTGACGGCGTTGACCGCCCTCCAGTCGGAGCTGGCCATCTGCTCCGTCGGCACCCACAGCCCGAAGGTCCAGGCAATCTTGATCAGCAGGTAGGGAGTCACCGCCAGGGCCGCGGCGTAGCCGCCGGGTCGCCGCCAGCGTTCGATCCGCGATGCCGAGATCGGGGCGATGGTCTCAGTGTGCGCGATTCCCAGGGGCATGGACACGTTGCGAGCTGCTCCTCCGCCGTACAGGCGGCCACATTGCCGCCCGGTGCATCATGGCCGAAGGGTGTCACTGGATTGTGTCGTGGTAGTGACAACTTCGAGGCGCCGCCGGGGTAGCATTGCCCCAGAGAGATGCCGCGCCACCTCGATGGCATGCGATGGGAACCCATGGGAACGACACGATTCGCGCAAAGTGACCTCGCCCGCCTCAGCTACGAGATCGACGGCCCGCCCGACGCGCCGCCGATCGTCTTCCTCCACGCCACCCTCGGCGACCGCCGCACCGCCGGCGCCCTGCAGGACGCCCTCGCGCGCGACTATCGCCTGATCCTGCCCGACGCCCGCGGCCACGGCGGCAGCGCCGCGTTGCAGAGCCGCACCTTCACCGTCACCGACATGGCCAACGACGTCTGGGCTGTGCTGGAGGCGGAGGGGCTCGACCGCGACGACGCGCCGAAGCTGATCGCCATCGGCCATGGCCAGGGCGCGGTGACGGCCATCGAGCTCGCCCGGCGGCGGCCCGACCGCCTCGCCGGGATGGTGCTGATCGAGCCGGACGCCCCGGCGCTGCTCGACGGCGTCACCGACGCCACGGTCGCTTCCGTGCGCGACGAGGCGCGGGAAACCTACCGGGCGCTGTCGGATCTCGCCTATCGCCAGCAGGAACAGCAGGCGGTCGACCGCTACATGGACTATCGCTGGCCCGCCGGCTGGCGGGAGGAGCTGAACCGGCCCCGGCAGGCGGCGTTGCGTCGCCACGCCGGCGCGCTGAGCCCGACGCTGGACGCGCTCGACCGGTTCCAGATCCTGCCGGACGAGCTGGGGGAGCTGGCGGTGCGGACGCACGTGCTGACGGCGGGGTCGTCGTCGGATCTCGTCGACACGATCGGTCGGGGGTGGGCCGCCGACGTCCCCGGCGCGTCGTATCGCCAGATCGGCAAGATCACCCTCGCCACGCCCTACGGCAGCGAGATGATGTTCGAGGTCCTCCGCCCTCTGCTCGCCTCGATGGCGACCACGTCACCGTAGGGAAGGGATTGCCCGCGCTCGCCAGCGCGACGGGAACCGCCGCTCGGCGCGGGCAATGCCCTTCCCAATTCCGCAGCCACGCTCGCCAGCGCGATGGGAACGCGGGCAATGCCCTTCCTCGACATCCGATGTGGAGCGGCGGGAAGGGCATTGCGGCGGATGGCGGGGGTGATCGTCGACACCGCCGCCGCAATCCCGTCCCTACTGCCTGTCAGGATCGCTTTTCCCGTCAGGCGGCGCGGGCAGCAGGGGACGCGAGCGCCTCGACGAAGCCGTCGCGCCAGGTCGGGTGGGCCGGACGCCAGCCCAGCTCCCGCTTCGCCTTCGCGTTCGACGCGCCCCGCACCTGCGTCATCATCATCACCCCCGGTTCGCCTACGAACATCCGCCCGAGCCAGACCGGGAACCGCCGCGGCGGCTTCGCGCCGGCCGCCTCCGCGAACGCCGGCAGCCATGTCTCCACCGGCGCCGGCTCGTCGTCGACGATGTTGTAGACGCCGGGCGCCCCGCGCTCGACGCCGATCACCGCCGCCGTGGCCGCGTCGTCGACGTGGGTGAACGACCAGACGCCGCCGCCGTCGCCGACGATCGGGAACTGCCGCTTGCGCACCAGCTTCGGATACTCTCCCCCCTCGTCGAGACTGGTGCCGGGGCCATAGATGAATCCGTAGCGCAGCACCAGCCCCTCCAGATCGGTCGCGGCGGTGACCGACGATTCGAGATGTTGCAGCGCGGCGAAGGTGTTGCGCATCGCCTCCGGCGGGTTGGGATCGAATGGGTCGTCCTCGGTCTTGACGGGACCGCCCTCGCGGATGCTCGCCAGGCTGGCGAACCCCTGCACGATCAGGCGGCGCGTGCCGGCGGCGCGGGCGGCGCGGATCAGGTGGTCGACCCCCTCGGTGCGCAGCCGGTTCGTCACCGCGAACCCGGCGTCGAAGTGTTTGAGATCGTTCCAGCCGGCGAGGGCGGTCATCTGGTGGATGATCGCTTCCGGCGCGGCGGCCTGCACGGCGCGCAGCACCGCCTCGCTGGCGAGACCGGCGAGCACGACCGGCCGCGCGCCCATCCGGGCGATGGGCGCGGTGTTTCGGGGCGAGGTGGTGGTGCCGGTGACCTCGTGCCCCTGGGCAACGAGCTTCGGGACGAGGCGGCGGCCGATGGCGCCACTGGCGCCGGCGACGAAGATCTTCATGCGTGTGCCTCCTTGGTGGCAGTACCGCGGGGAATATCCCCAACTTCTGCCCCGGAGACGAAGCACCGCCCCTCGGCGTGACATCCCGCGCGTAGCGGGAGCGAGCAGGCGACCACCTGGCCACATGTCCGGATACCGGGGGTGTTGGCCGCCCTGAGGTCCCCTACGAGTGGATTCACCGGGCCGCATCCCACAGGCGACGTGCGGCGGGCGGGGCCACGGGACGTCTTGACCGCGCTCGCCAGCGCGCCGTAGACCCGGGCCGAGGTGCCCGGGTGGGTCTCGGCTGTCAGGGCCAATGGCCCGAACTCCCGCTGGAGGCTCTGACGACCGGGGCAGGCTTTCTCCATCTCGACGGGTGGTGGCGCGGGGTGTGGGCGACCCCACCCCGCCCGGGCGG
>JAEVYR010000468.1 GCA_023392645.1 Chloroflexota bacterium
TCACCAGACGACGATGGTCGAGCCGATGCGCGTCACCGGCACCGCCGATCGCTTCGATGTGATCGTGACGGTCCTCGGCGGCGGCGTGAGCGGCCAGGCAGGCGCGATCCGCCACGGCATCTCGCGGGCGCTGGTCCGGTTCGACGAGGAGCTTCGCTCCCCGCTGAAGCAGGGCAAGTTCCTGACGCGCGACGCGCGGGTCAAGGAGCGCAAGAAGGTCGGGCTCAAGCGGGCCCGCAAGGCGCCGCAGTACACGAAGCGCTAGAATGGTTCACGTCTACCGCGCACGGCAACCACCCCGGACGGATTCTTCCGTCCGGGGTGGTTGTGTTTCGCCCGCAGCGCGTGTCGCGGGCGGTATGGCATTCCGCACGCTTGACCGTGGTGTCACGACGCCATCACCGCGTGAAAGGACCCCCGCGGGGCGACGGGTCTCGTTCGATACGGTCACGGAACCGGTGCGGGCGACGTTCATCGGCACCGAGTCGGACAGATATGGAACCAGCGAAGACGGGTGCCCGAGGTCTCGGGCGGTCGCAATGCGATCGGCGCGTTGCTGGCGTGCCACAAACGCAGCGGTACCTGCGTGACCCGGACGCTACGGGTCGTGCGGACGGCGGCCAATGCGGCCACAGGCATCGCTTGCACGGCGGTTTATGCGCCGGTGGTATGGGTGTCCCCCAAGGGGTGGGTTGTCACCAGCTCGGTTGGGAACGATGGGCGCTGACGTCGTACTGGTCGATGCGATCGTAGGTGGCCAGGATTTCCTCCCGGCCCGTGATCGCGGTCGCGAGCGAGGGGTGTGATGCCCACGACCACCACGCCGACTGGGGCATCGTTGGCATGATACTGATCAGGCCGCCATAGGCCTGGTCGGCAAGCATCTTGACCGTGCGGATCGACACCGACGCGCCGGGCGTGACGGCGTGGTGCCCGCCGGGACCGTGCATCGGACCGATCCGAACCAGCGTCAACCGCGGGAACAGTCGCATCAGCGCCGCTTCGGTCTCCCACCCGGCGAGATCGCCAGAACCAAGATCGAGCGCGATTTCGAGCTCCCATTCCTCGGCGAAGCGACGGAAGTTCGCCACCCGTGTCAGGTGCGGGCCGCGTTCGTCGAGCAGGGTTTCCGCACGGACCTCCAGTGCGAGCCGAAGGCCGAATGCCTTTGCCTGCTCGTGGGCCATCACGTTGATCGGGACGTTCTCGGCGGTGGCACGCGGGGAGAGCACCACGGTGCGGAGCCCATTCCGCGTGGCTGCCGCACGCAAAAATGCGCGGAGACGGTCCGTGCGCCCGTCGACGGCCATGCCGCCGTAGCTGGTCGGCAGCCACACGGACCGGATGCGCACACCATCGAGCCGCTCGATGTCGGCTTCGCCGGGCGCGCGCCAGGCGCGTCGCAGGTCGAGGTCGATGCCGTAGAGCCCGGCGTTAGCGGCATCCTCGGCGTCGATGGTCGGGCGGCCGAGCAGCGTCGCTTCGCTGCCGACGAGGATCGTCGGGCGGCGGAAGGAGGGACGGGGAGTTGACGTCGATTTGCTTGCCATGTCCGCCTCCGAGGCCAGCGTGTTGCCGAGGCTGCTGCCAGTGGCGCAAGTCTATCAAACCGTTGCCGGCTTCCGTGTGCCGTCGCGCAGTTTCCCGATCGCCGTCTCGACGGCCAGCTCGGCTGCCAGGCACGCCCGCAGTGACCGTTCTGGCGGCGGGGCCGGATATTCCCGAAGCGCCGAGGCGAAGGCGATATCGCCGTCGACCATCGTGTGTGCCGGCACGATCGAGCGGGCCAGCCCGTCGTGCATCGCGACGGTCATGCGCTGGAGCGACGCGTGATCGAGCGGGATATCCGTCACGCAGGCAAGCAGCGACGTCGCCTCGCCGAACGGAACCCTGGCGGGCGACAGCGAGAGCAGCGCCGCGCGCGGATCCAGATCGCCGGAATTGGCAAAAGCGCCGAACGCGTTGATGACCACGAACGCAGAAACCGTTCCCTCGTCTATCCGGATTTGTGCCGCCAGGAACGCGCCTGGGGCGGCGCCGGCGGGCCCGAGAATCGCGCCGACCGTGGCGCCGGTGCCCGCGCCGACCGCGCCGCTTTCGAGCGCGTCCAGCGGCGCGGCGCTCGCGGTCGCCGCATAGCCGGCTTCCGCATCCGGCCAGGCTCGATCGCCCACGGCGAGATCGAAAATGACCGCCGCCGGCACGATCGGCACCGCCCCGGCGGGCGTGGGATACCCCCGTTGGTGCTCGTCCAGCCAGCGCACGACGCCGCCGGCCGCCCCGAGACCGAAGGCACTGCCGCCCGTGAGCAGGATCGCATCCGGGCGCTGCACGGCCCGGCCGGGCGCGAGCAGGTCGAGCTCGCGGCTGCCGGGCGCCGCGCCGCGGACATCGACCGCGGTGAGCGCGGGGGCATCGAACCGAATCACGGTGCAGCCGGTGCGGGCGACGGCGTCGGTCCAGTGTCCGACGGCGACGCCGTCTATAGACGCAAGCCGGTGCGTCAGGATGTCCACGTCACCTCCATGCCCGGTGTCGCCCGGAGCAGCGTCCCGGCGAATTGCTCGCTCGCCTGGCGCATCATTTCGTCGGTTCCCAGCTCTTCCCACATGTGTGTCAACACCAGCGTGCGCGCGCCGGCATCGCGCGCCAGGGTCGCCGCTTCGGCCGGCGTCAGGTGCCCGCGCTCTTCCCACGGCATATCCGGCACGCTCTTGTCGGCTGCTTCGGCGATCACCACGGCGGCTCCTCGCGCGGCGGGAACGAGATCGGCTGACGGGCCGGTATCGGCGGTGTAGAAAAGATCGCCGGCTTCGCCCGGAGCGACGACCCGAATCGACCAGCACGGCACGAAATGAACCGTTTCCGCGAACGAGCAGGTGAGGTCCCCGATCTCGACCAGGCCGTTGGGGTCGTATTCGTGCACATCGAAGACCCCGGTGAACCATTCGAGGCCGCTTTCCGGCGACTCGAACGCCTGGGCGATGCGCCGCAGCGTGCTGATGCCGTCCGGCGGCAGGAACAGCGGGATCGGTCTCTCGGGCGGGATCGGGTTGTAGGCGAGGGTGAAGCGCAGCTCGATCAGGTCGAGGATGTGGTCGACGTGCAGGTGAGAGATGACGATGCCATCGAGCAGCCGATAATCGATCTGCGCGCGCAGCTCGGCCAGCGTGCCCGGTCCCATGTCGAGCACGATCGCGGTCGTGTGCGATCGGTCGAGGTAGGACGAGCAGCCCCTGTCTCGTATAAACATGAGACGCTGC
>JAEVYR010000511.1 GCA_023392645.1 Chloroflexota bacterium
TGGATGCGGCTGTAGCCGTCGATCATCGCCTGCTCCTCGATGTCCCACGGCACGCCCCGGAAAAAACCCATCAACAGCCACGTACAGAACGGGATGGTGAACGTCGGGTAGACCAGCACCATCGACCATTTCGAGTTTTGCAGGCCGAGGTCGGCCACCACGCCGGTGAGCGGAATGAACAGCAGCGTCGGCGGCACGAGGTAGACGAGGAAGATCAGGATACCGAGGCTCTCGCCCCAGCGCCCGGTCAACCGGGTCAGCGCGTACGCGGCCGGCACCACGGTCAGCAGCGTGATGATCACCACCGCCACGGCGACGATCAGGGTGTTGAGGATGAACGTCGGATAGGTCGTGTCGGTGAACAGCAGCGTGATGTTGTCCAGCGTCGGCGGATCGTTGAACACCAGTGGGTTGTTCTTGGGGTTGTAGAGATCGTTGTCGGTCTTGAATACCGTCAGGACCATCCAGGCGAACGGTATCGCCGAGAACAGCGCGAACAACACCGCCCCGACATACAGGCTGGTGCGCCCCATGATCCGGCGAAACCGGTACTTGCCGACGTGCTCGGCCTGGAGATCCGGCTCCTTCGCGTCAGTCATGCGTCATTCCCTCTCTTCCGCGCCGCTGCGGCGCGCGAGCCGCAGCATGGCGACCGCGATGGCGACCATGATCGGCAGCAGGAAGAGTGCGATGGCGGCTCCCTGGGCAAGATCGCCGCCCTGGATGCCCTTGAAATACGCCCACGAGGCGAGCACCTGGGTGTCGTTGACGGGTCCGCCGCGCGTCAGTACCAGCGAGATCGCCAGGTCGGAGAAGGTGAAGACGATCGCGAACAACACCGCCACGACGATGATCGGCAGCAGGAGGGGAATCTTCACGAAAAAGAGCTGGCGCCAGAATCCGGCGCCGTCGATGTCGGCGGCATCCTGGATGTCCTGCGGGATCGCCGCGAATCCGGCCAGCATGATGACCGTCGCCAGCGGCAGCGTGCGCCAGATGTGGACGATGATCACCGCGCTCTGGGCGAGGTCGGTCTTGCCGAGCCAGTACATGTTGCGGGCCGGGCCGAGCGGGGTGCCGGGTCCGAGCAGGCCAACCTCCCGCATCAGCCAGTCGATCGGGCTGTAGACCGAGTCCAGCATCCAGAACCAGCCGAGCACCGCCAGGGCGATCGGGGTCGTCCACGGCAGCAGCACGAGGAAGCGCACCAGGTATTTGCCGCGGAAGTCGGCGGCGAGGATGATCGACAACAGGCTGGCGAGCACCACCACGGCCGCCTGCGACACCACGGTGAAGACGATGGTGTTGCGCAGCGCCTTCTGGAAGACGCTGTCGTTCCACACCGACGTGAAGTTCTTCATCCCGACGAAATCGTCCCAGCTGGTGATCCGCGGGTTGGCGACGGTGACGTCGCTGAACGCGTAAAGCACCGCCAGCACCAGGGGGAAGCCGACCAGCGCCAGGATATAGACGACCGCGGGCAGCAGGAAGAGCGGCCCCAGCACGTTCTCGCGCTCGAGCAGGTAGCGTTCGTTCTCGTTCGCCACGGTGGTCGGGCTGGATGGTGCGGTCGAGGCGCTCATGCGCGCGCCTCCGTGGTTGTCGCGGCGATCCCGGCCGCCGCCGGCTGTTTGCGCTGCCCGCTCGACCGGTCGAAGATCTTCAGGTTGGCCCGGTTGATCGAGATCGGGAACGCCCCGCCCTCGGCGGCGGGCATCGGATCGAACGCCCCGACCCGGGCGACCACGCGCACCCCTTCGACCTCGCCGTAGATCAGCTTCTCGGAGCCGAGATATTCCTCGCGCGCCTCGCGTACCTGCATCGAGAGCCAGCTGCTGCTGTCAGCCTCCGGCGCCGCGCCGAGCGCGACACTTTCCGGCCGGAAGCCGACGAGGTCGTCGCCGAGCGTGACGAGGTTCATCGGTGGTGATCCGAGGAAGGTGGCCACGAAGGTGTTGGCGGGCTCTTCGTAGATCTCGTGCGGCGTGCCGAATTGCTGGATCTCGCCGGCATTGATGACGGCGATGCGGTCGCCGAGCCCCATCGCCTCGACCTGGTCGTGCGTGACGTAAATGGTCGTGGTGCCGATCTCGTGCTGGAACACCTGCAGCTCGTCGCGGGCCGAGGCGCGTCGCTGGGCATCGAGGTTGGAGAGCGGCTCGTCGAGAAGGAAGACGTTCGGCTCCCGCACCAGCGCTCGGGCCAGTGCCACGCGCTGCCGCTGCCCGCCCGAGAGTTGGCGTGGCTTTCGATCGAGGTACTGGTCGATACCGAGAATCCCCGAGGCCCACTTGACCTTTTGCTCGATCACTGCCTTGTCCAGCTTGGCGGCCTTGAGCGGGAAGGAGATGTTGTTGCGCACCGTCATGTGCGGATAGAGCGCGTAGCTCTGGAACACCATCGCGATGTGGCGGGCGGCGGGTGGCTGGTGGTTGACGGTGCGGTTCCCGATCAGGATATCGCCCGACGTTGGCTTCTCCAGCCCGCCGATCATGCGCAGCAGCGTCGTCTTGCCGCACCCGGAGGGGCCGAGCAGCACGACGAACTCGCCGTCCTCGGTCAGGAGATCGATGCCGTTGACCGCGGCGGCGCCATCGCCGAACCGCTTGACCAGATTGCGCGTTTCCACTCGTGCCATGGGTCGTAGGTGCCCCTCATTCCCGGGTGGGACGGACCGGTAACGCCCATGAGGTGGGCGCTACCGGTCGACGGAGTCGATCGGGCCAATGCCGGCGACGGTCCTATTGGCCGCCACCCATCAGCCCCTGATCGCGCCAGCGCTGGGCGATCTCGTTGAGCTTGGTCTCGGCTTCGGCGATGGCGTCTTTCGGTGTCATGTCGCCGCGCGCGGCTTTCGCCATCATATCCGAGAGGATGAACGTGTTGAATGCCTCGCCGATCATGGCGTTGGCCGGCCCAGGCCAGCCCAGGTTGACCGTCCAGTCGTTGGCGGTCTTCAGCGGCGCCAGCTTGTCGGGCGGCTCCGACCCGAACGGATCGTCGTCCAGCGGGCCGCCGTCGGCGGTCAGGTCGGGGAAGGTCTCCGGGAACGACGGGAAATTGTAGAACTTGCTTGCCTCCGAGGCCGCCTCGTAGTTGGCGACGAGGTGCAGCAGGAACTCCTTGGCGGTGTCCTGGTTCTGCGAGTAGGTTGGAATCATCGCGGTGAACACGGCGTGGCCGTGGGCCAGCGCGCGGTCGGGGCCGCCTGGGCCTTCCAGTGGGGTGCCAACGAAGATATCGGCCGCTGTTTCCGGCTGCTGCTCCTGCGCGGTGCGGTAGGCGGAGATCGAGTTGAGGATGTACGACGCCTGGCCGGCGACCAGCAACTGGTTGTTGCTGGCAGCGTTCCAGCCGAACACTTCCGGCGTCATGCAGCTCTCGAAGAGCGTCTTCATGTAGGTGACGGCCTCGAGCGCCTCGGGGCTGTTGATGACGATGTTCTCGTTCTCGTCCTGCACCGACGCGCCGAACGCCCACAGCATCGCCTGGGCGGCCATGTTGGAGTCGATCTCCTGCGACATGCCGATGCCCATCTGAACGCCCTGGTCGTTCCAGATCTTGGTGCCGCCGTCGAGGAGCTCATCGAAGGTTGTGGGGCCGTTGTCGAGCCCGACCCCTTCCCACAGGCTCTTGCGGAAGTTGGACGGGTCGGGCGCATAGCCGTGGCAGAACCCGTAGAACTTGTTGGTGTGGGGGTTGTACGAGTTGCGCATGGCCATGTCGAGCTGCGGGCCGTGGCGTCGCGTCGCCTCGTCGACGAGATCGGTCAGGTCGAGCACCGACTCCTAGTACTGCGGCAGCGAGGCGATGTGCTCGACGATGTCGTGACCGGAGCCTGCGCTGATCTCGGCGGCGAACGCCGCCGGGATGTCAGCGGTGTTGATCATGTCGACGCTGACCTCGACGCCGTTGGCGTCGCCCCACTCCTGCAGGAAGGTCGGGAACCAATCGTCGAATGAAGGCACGAAGTGCTGCCACTGGAGGATACTGAGCGAGGTGCCCGAGATGTCGGTGGTCGGCGTGGCCTGGACCAGCGTGGCGGCGCCGGCGCCGGTGGCCCGCGTGCCGAGGTAGGTGCCGAGCGCCAGGCCACCCGAACCCTGCATCAGTGAGCGTCGGGAGAGACCGAACTGACGGCGGCTTGTGGAAGAACGACGAACCATTGCGGATCCTCCTCCTCTGTGGCGTGCGACTCTTCACTTTGCCCAGCGGGCGTCACGTGGCTCTACAATACCCGAACCGCAGATTTTTGTCTTTACGGCATGCTTGAATGGGTCGGGACGTGATGCATAAAGACGCGGCAGGAGCCTACACATAGCCTGGCTGATGTCATCGGGAGCAGCCTGCGTCGTGCCGCCCCTGTGGCGGCCCGTGGCGAACAGCCGCATACAGATGCGACTCCCCGCGTTGGCTTCTGCAACGACGACGTAGCCGGATCCGGTGTCAGTACGCCAGCGGCACGATCGTCGATTCGATGATCGGGCGCGGCGCGAAGAGCGGCACGTCGATGTCTCCCACCGCGACCGCGACGACGAGGTCGAGCGCCGGCACGACGTAGATGTACTGACCGCCGTAGCCGAGCGCGTAGAAGGCCGGATACCCGGTGGCGTCGGTGACCCACCATTGGTAACCGTAGGGATTGCCGCCGGTGGGATCGCCCGACGACTGGACGATCGTGCTTTGCGCGACGTACTCCGCCGCGATCAGCCGCGCGCCGTTCCACTCGCCCCCGCGCAGGTAGAGGTACCCGAGCCGCGCCATCTCCTGCGGTGTGATCTGCAGGCCGTACCCGCCGATCACCTCCCCCTGCGGGGAGCGCCGCCAGCCTGCCGGCGCGATTCCCAACGGCTCGAACAGCGCCTCCCGCGCATACTCCTCGAGCGGCATGCCGGCCGCCACGGCGACCATGAGGCCGATGATGTGCGAGCCACCGCTGTTGTAGGCGTAAAAGGTGCCCTGCGGCGCGACGATCGGCTGGCCGAGCACGTAGGCGACCGGGTCGTCCGCCGCCTCGATCCGCTGGTAGTCGGTTTGCCAGTCCCATTGCAACCCGGAGGTCATCGTCAGCAGGCTCCAGAGGGTGATCCCCGCCACAGCGGGATCGGCTCCGGCCGGGATGCGTTCCGGGATGAGGTCGCCGATCGTCACCGAGAGGTCTGGCAGCAGTCCATCGTGCCGGGCCCGTCCGACGAGCGCGCCGACGAAGCTCTTGGTGCAGGAGCGGATGTCCGCTGGCGTATCCGGGGCCCATCCGTCGGCCCAGTACGCGGCCGCGATCGCGCCGTGCCGCGTGACGACCACGCCGGTCACGCTGGGGGCGGCGAGCGCGGCGCTGGTGAGCAGATCGGGCAGGGCGGGGTCGAAGCCGAGCTCGGCAGGTGAGGCGGTGTCCCACACCGGCATCGGCCAGGTATCCGCGGCGGGTGTGGACTGGCGCGACGTCGCCCCAGGCGGGATGACGGAGCCCATCATTGATGCGAGGACGGCGCCCAGCAGCGAGCGGCGAGTCGGGCGGTGCATGCGACAACCTCCTGAGGGGCGCTGGCGGTGGCGAACTGGGTTCCGATCGTTCGTTCGATTGTCGCTGATGAAGCCCGACGGAGGCCGTGGCGGGTCAGGCGTCCTGCGCGATCGCCAGGGGGTCGGCGGGGGATTCCACCGAGACATCGCCGAGCGCCTCGGACCATGCCTGCAAGCTGCGGGCGACGCGATCGAGGTCGCGCTGGTCGTCGAGTCCGGTCACGATCAGCGCGGCGAGGCTGCCGCGCGCCTGTTCGAGCGCGTCGAGCAGGTGCTGGAGGCTGTGCTGCTTGCGGGTGAGCGCCTCGGCAAGCTGGGGCGAGGCGGGACCGCTGCGGCGCGCGTGGATGATGCGGTCGCTGTTGCGGTTGAGCAGAATGCCTGCCTGCTTCATGTTGCCCTCGTAGGAGCGGATGATCTCCTCCGGCACGCCGACATCTCGCGCCGCGGCAAGCGTGTCGCCCATCGCGATCATCTCGTCATTCGCGCTCACCAGCACGGCGCGGATCGGCCACGACGCCGGCAGGTTCCCCGTGAGGTATTCCCGCGGGCGAGGTCGATGGTCGTAGCGCTCGCCGAAGAAGCGCCGGTGGATGCTGGCGCGCAGCGATCGCTGGCTCGGCGGGTCCGCCGGCGCGGAGGGCGCCAGCCACACGAGCAGGACGACGACGACGATCAGGATGATCAGCAGCAACATTCCGGACATTGGCGACCTCGCGAGGCGAAAGCATTCCGGTCCCCTCCACTATATCGCCTGCGGCGCGCCGGCTTCGTTATCGTGGCCAGCAACGCGCCCGATGTGCCACCCATGACCTTTGGGCCATTACCCGTGGCCGGGGTTCCCCGGGTAGAATACCGATACGTCTGCTGCGCACCACTGTTGATCGCGAGGCTGGAGGGGCCGCGCGTCTTCAGGCATCGGATGTGGGTTTGTCGGAGGGACTCTACGTCCGTCATGTCGGGTGGCCCTGGCTGGGGCGTCGCCTGATAGTCGGAAAACGAATGTATCGGCTGACGCCACAGCAGCTCATGACCAGCCTGATTGGCCGGGAGCGGGATGCGGACGCGATCGCGGCGTTGTTGCAGCGCGACGACGTTCGCTTGGTGACGCTCACCGGGCCAGGGGGAGTCGGCAAGACGCGGCTGGCTTTTCACGTGGCCGAGAATGTGAAGAGCAGCTTCCCGGACGGGGTGGTGACCGTGGATCTTTCCGCGCTCACCGACCCGGAGTTGGTGCTGCCCGCCATCGCGCGGGCGTTCGGCATAAACGAGGGCGGCAACGATTCGGTGCTCAGCCGCCTCATGCGCATCATCGGTGGCAAGCGCGTGCTGCTGTTGCTCGATAACTTCGAGCAGGTGGCGAACGCCGCGACCGTGCTGTCCACCCTGATGAGTCACTGCCCCGGGCTGACCACCCTCGTCACCAGCCGCATGCCCCTGCACCTGCTTGGCGAACACGAGTATGCCGTCAGCTCGCTCGAGACACCGCCGCTCGATGATGGATCGCGCGGCGGCGAGTCATCCCTGACCTATCCGGCGGTGCGGCTGTTCATCGAGCGCGCCCAGGCGGCCCATCGCGCCTTCGACCCGACTCCCGAGATGCTGGACGTGATTGGGCACATCACGGTGCTGCTTGACGGACTGCCGCTGGCGATCGAGCTCGCCGCTGCCCGCACCAAGCTTTTTTCGCCGGCCGCGCTGCTGCGCCGGCTCGATCACCGGATGGGACTGCTCACCGGCGGTCCCCGCGACCTGCCCGACCGCCTTCAGACGATGCAGAACGCCATCGCCTGGAGCTATGACCTGCTGGACGAGAACGAGCAGTCGGTGTTTCGCCGCGTGTCGATCTTCCGCGACACCTTCTCGCTGGAAGCCGCCGAAAAGGTGGTGGGCGCGCCCGTCACCGATGACGAGCTCGCCTTCATCACTCGCCATGGAGAGTTTCCCGAGCCGACCGACCCCCCGTCGCAAGACATCCTCTCGTTGCTGGAATCGCTGGTCGACAAGAGCCTGCTCCAGGTCGTCACCGGCTTCGAAGACGACGTGCGCTTCCGGATGATGCTCACGATCCAGGAGTTCGGCCTCCAGCAGCTCGCCCTCGCCCGGCGTACCTTGCTGATGCGCATGCGGGCGATGCGCTACCTGAGCGAGTACATCTTCGACGTCGAGGAGCACCTGGTTGGTCCGCAGCAGCGGGTCTGGCTGGGCCGGCTTGATCTCGAGCTCGGCAACCTGCGCCAGGCGTTGCAGCTGGCGCTCGACCATACCGCCGAATTTGGGGAGCTGGGGGTGCGGCTGGCGTCGTCGGTGTGGCGATACTGGCTTGGGCGCGGCCAGGTGGCCGAAGGTGCGCGCTGGCTCGAACAGGCGCTCGCGGTTCGATCGGAGATCGAGTTGCCGGCCCTGCTGGAGGCCGAGGCGATCAACAACCTCGGCAACCTCAGGCTCGAGCTGGGCGATCACCAGGCGGGCATCGTGGCGTACGAGGAGAGCCTGGCGATCTACCGCTCGATCGGGTTCCGCGATGGCATCGCCACCGAGCTCAACAATCTCGGGCTCGTCTACATGTTCCAGGGCGATGTCGCGCGGGCGCACCGCTCGCTGGATGAGAGCCTCGCGCTGCGCCGTGACGGTGGCGATCGCCTGGCGCTGCCGACCTCGCTGTCCAACCTCGGCGATCTCGCCGTGGAGGCGGAAGATTACGACCGCGCCGAGCAATATCACATCGAGGCGCTCGACATCCGGCGGGAGGTCGGCAACCTGCGCGGCATGGCGCTCAGCTGCTATTCGCTCGGTGTGGTCGCGCACCTGCGAGGCGAGCATGGCCGTGCGCAGATGTGGTTTGACGAGGGGTTGGAGTACCAGATCCAGATCGATGACGTGTATAGCCTCGCCCTGCTGATGCTGGGACTGGGGCGCCTGCACCTGGAGACGGGCAACACCGTGATCGCGATGGAGCGCCTCAGCCGCGCGCTGGAGGCGTTCCACCGGATGGGGTCGCGGCGGATGGCGATCACCGTCATCGACGTCGTCGCCGGCGCGGCCGAGCAGCACGGCCTCGACGCCGATGCGGCCCGCCTGCTGGGGACCACCGCATCGGTGCGGGCCGAGCAGAAGACCCTGCTGTCGCCGCGCGCCGAGCGCGACACGGCGCGGCTGGTGGCATCGCTCAAGCGGCGCATGGGCGAGCAGGCGTTCCAGCGGGAGTACACCATCGGGCAGCGCCAGTGGCTCAATCATGCCACGCAGGAGACCCTGGCGCTGATCCGGGCGATCCGCGAGCGGGCCGAGACCGGCGTGATCGACGAGCCGGTCGCGCCCGGCAGCTTCAGCCCGGCACTGGCCGCGCAGCGGGCCAAGGCGCTGGGCTTGACCAGGCGCGAGCGGCAGGTGCTCGAGTGGCTGGTGCGCGGCGCCGCCGACAAGGAGATCGCCGACGAGCTGTCGATCGCGCCACGCACGGCGATGACGCACGTCTCGAACATCCTTTCCAAGCTGGGGGTGAACCGGCGCACGGCGGCCGCCAGCTTCGCCCTGCGCGAGGGGCTCGCCGACCCGGCCGACTACCGCGCCATCGACGAGGAAGGCCCCGACACCGCGTATCGGTGATTCGGCATCCGCATGACGTGTTGGAAAGATCTTCTGGACGGGATGGGCTTGCCCCCTCCCTCGTTTGGCCGCCCGGACGCGCGTCGTTTTTCGCGAGGTGATGACTCGGATTCGGTCCCGGACGAGCGGACGGTTACCCCTGGCGGCCGCGGTGGCGCGGGTCGAGCGCGTCGCGGAGACCGTCGCCCATCAGGTTGAACGCCAGCACCGTCAGGAAGATCGCCAGGCCGGGGAAGGCCGTGAGCCACCATGCGCCGAACAACAACTCGCGCTGGCCGTCCTGGAGCATGTTGCCCCACGACGGCGTCGGGATCTGGACGCCCAGGCCGAGATAGCTCAGGCTCGCCTCCAGCAGGATCGCGTACGAGAGCCAGAGCGTCGCCTCGACGATGATGATCGCCAGCGTGTTCGGAAACACGTGGCGCATCATGATCTGGAACGGCGTCGCCCCGATCGAGCGGGCCGCGGTGACGAATTCCTGCCCGCGGATATGCAGGAACTGCCCGCGAATCAGCCGTGCCGCCCCCGGCCACGACGACACGCCGATCACGATGATGGTCGTGCGCAGGCTTGGGCGGAACAGCGAGGCCGCCAGGATCAGCAGCAAAATCAGCGGGATCGACAGCAGGATGTCGGTGAAGCGCATGATGATCGCGTCGACGAGGCCGCCGAAGTACCCGGCGAGCGCCCCGAGCGCGACACCGATGGTCATCACGATCGCCACCGCCGCGAACCCGGCCGCCAGCGAGACCTGCCCACCCTTCAGCAGCCGCGAGTAGACATCGCGACCGGCCCGGTCGGTGCCCAGCCAGTGCTCGGAGGATGGCGGCGTGTTGCGCATGCCCGGCAGCAGCTCGTCGTAGGGATACCGTGCCAGCAGCGGCTGGAACACCGCCGCGAGGACGAACAGCACGATCACGATGAGCCCCGCCACCGCGAGCCGGTTCTGCATGAACCGCCGGACGACGGGGAAGCGCTTCTGCGCCGGCAGGGTGGTGAGATCGGCATCGGCGCGGTGGGCGTGCCGGGTGGTGAGTGTCTGGTCCGCCATGGAATCGCTCCCTTCGCGAGGCTCAGGCGGACGACGGGCCCGCGACGGAGACGCGCGGGTCGACGATCGCGTAGACGACGTCGGTGAGGACGTTGACGACCATGACGGCGGCGCCGGTGAGCATCGTCAGCGCGAGAATGACCGGGTAGTCGCGCCGGCCGATCGCATCGTAGGCGAGCAGCCCGAGCCCTGGCCACGCGAAGATTTGCTCGATGATGACCGCGCCACCGAGGATCCGCGGCAATTGCAGGCCGATCACCGTCACCATCGGGATCAGGGCGTTGCGCAGCCCGTGCTGGTAGAGCACCGTCCGCGAGCCGAGCCCCTTGGAGCGCGCGGTGGTCATGTAGTCCTGCCGGATCACCTCCAGCATTGACGAGCGCATGAACCGCGCGAAGTAGGCGATGTTCGGCAGGGTCAGCACGATCACCGGCATCACGAAGTATTTCCAGCGCTCGTCCCACGGGGCGGTGGACTGGCCGGTGCTGAGCACATCGAGCCAGCCGAGCTTGACCCCGAGCCAGAGCTGCAGCAGCAGCGCCAGCCAGAAGTTCGGAATCGCCAGGCCGATGAACGAGCCGATCGTAACGGAGTTGTCGACGGCCGAGTACTGGCGCGTGGCCGACAGGATGCCGACCGGCAGCGCGAGCAGGATGCCGAGGAACAGCGAGATGCCCTGGAGCTGGACGGTGCCCCACAGTCGCTCGCCGATCAGGTCGAGCACCGGCTTGTTGTTGAACGTGTAGGCGGTGCCGAAGTCGCCCTGCAGCATGTTGCCGAGCCAGGTCAGGTACTGCACCGGCAGCGGCTGGTCAAGCCCGAGGTTCTTGCGGGTTTGCTCCAGGTAGTCAGGGTTGCTGGCCGCGGTCGGGCTCATCATCGCCAGCGCCGGGTCACCGGGGGCAAGCCGGATGATGGTGAACATGACGATGCTCAGCCCCAGCAGGAGCGGGATCAGGAAGAGCAGGCGTCGGATGATGAAGGCGGTCATGCCGGTGCCACCAGTGCGATGGACCCGGAACGAGCTGGGGCCAGCTCGTTCCGGGAGGGCGGCGCGTTAGCCCTCCGGCGTCGCGGCCGGCGCCGCGCCCGCCGCGGTCCAGTTCCAGAG
>JAEVYR010000557.1 GCA_023392645.1 Chloroflexota bacterium
TCGGGAGCTATGGGATAACCCTTCTTGCATGTAGTCGGCTGGAGCGAGACTCAGGCAGGAGAAGACGTCCCCTGGAAGTCGGTCGAACGTCGTCGCGCCGTCGGTCGGCAGCGCGGCGAGGATGCCAGCGCGCAGCAGCGACGTCACGATGAAGTCATTGAAGTGGCCGGCCTGCAGCGAGGCATCCTGACGGTTGTCGGTGAAACTGAGGAGCTTCCGTGCCTTTTCGGGCAGGTCTTCCGACGCCCGGAGCGCCTGGACCAGCTTGAGCGAGATGATCGTCGTCGCGCCGGCACGGCCCTCGCTGGCGAGAGTGCCGAGCTTGGTGAACTCGCCGACGTTTGGTTCCCACGCCTCGCCGCAGTGAAGGCAAAACGGCAGGCGCCCGCGAACGAACCATGCGGCCGATGGGCCGTTCTCGTCGAAGAGCGTGATACGGCCATCCGGATCGACTTCAGCGGGGGCGAGTCGCTTGATGAGTTGCGAAGTTGGGCCAACCACCCCGCCCGCGCGCGTCGTAAGGTGCTGATCGGGGATGCGTTCCGCCTGGAATTCGAATGGGGCGCTATCGCCGTCAACACTAGAGTCGAGCCAGACATAACCGGAAACCCGCTCGGTCTCCTCCTGCTTCGACATGTCGCGGAAGTCTCGCGGGCGTAAGCGGTCTCCGCTCGGCTGCTCGACCTTGTCGACGACGAAGTAGTCCTCGCCGCAGGCGCGGCAGAAGGCGAGCGGGTAGAGCCGGCGCTCGTGCTCGCCTGGAAGGACGGTTTGGCCATCCAGCGTCATGCGGCGAGCGTCACCGCGGTCCAGCGTGCTGAAAACCGTGTCGCCGCGGCTGATGAACTGATGGAGGCGGAAGGCGAATAGTGGACGACCGGTGTCAGGGTGCTTGAGATCGTACCCGCGCATGAGCATGCCACGAATCGCCGACGCCGCGATCGATGACGGCACGCCGGCCACTGTGGCTAGCTTGTCTGCACCGTCGGAGATCGTGCTCGGTATGATCCGCTCGATGCGGCCGTCGCGTTCCTCGGCGCCGAACGCCTGCTCGACCCAGGCCGCCAGCGGGTTATCGAGAAAGGTCTCGACGGAATCTGGAAGCTGGCCTTCGGCAGCGCGGGACACCGCTGACCGCAGGGCACCTTCCTCTTGTCGGAACCCGGGGAACAGCGGACTAAGCGTCTCATCGATGACATGCTCGGACGTGACCGGCGTGCCGAATAACGTCGTGGCGACGTCTGCGACTTGCCGGAGCCGATCCTCGCGATTGCCCTCGCTTGCCATGGTGGCGCTTGTGCCGACGCACTGGAGATCAATGGCGCCGGTGCGCTCTCGCACGCGTCGTGTCAACATCGCGACATCTGCGCCCTGACGACCACGGTAGGTGTGCAACTCGTCGAGCACGAAGAACTCGAGGCTGCCGGCTTTGTCGAGCAGGGCCTTGTCCTCGCTACGCGTGAGGATCAGCTCGAGCATGACGTAGTTGGTGAGAAGGATGTCGGGCGGGTTCGCGCGAATGTCGTTGCGCTCGTCGTCACTTTCCTGACCGGTGTAACGTCGGTACGTGACTGGCGACGTCGTGTTCGGGCCGAGAAACTTCTCCAGTTCTTCGAGCTGCGAGTTGCAGAGCGCGTTCATGGGGTAGACGACGATTGCAGTGAGACCCCGGCCAGCCCCCTTGCGCAGCACCCGGTCGATGATCGGGACGAAATAGGCGAGGCTCTTCCCGGAACCGGTGCCGGTAGTAAGGACATAGGAGGCGCCGGACTGCGCCGCCGTCATCGCGTCTTCCTGGTGACGATGAAGGCGCATCGGATGGGACTTCTCGTCGCCAACCCGGAAGATGTCGCGACAGCGGGGATGGAGCGTGCCAGCGTCGACTAGGTCGTCGACCCACGCGCCGGGCGCGAAAGCAGGGTTGAGCTGCACCAGCGCCTCCGGCCAGTATTTGCCCTCACCATATTCCTGCTCGACGAAGGATCGGATTCGGGTATCGCGAATCTTTACGAAACTTTCGACGTAGTCGCGATAGTCATTGACGAGGCGACGTTGGATTTCGAACACGTCCATGTCTCGAGGCTCCGGGGCCGATATCGTCGGGTAAGGCGATTGAGCGTCGACGCGCACGGCGCGTCGCCAGTCATCTATTGGAACTACCTGTGTAGTATCGCGGAAGACTTCCAGTAGGGATTATGCAACAACGGGCGCGATTTGCATCGTCGCCGCCCGGGGTTCCGCGCAATGATGACTCGATGTCCCGGTACGTCGAACCACCGCCGGTACCCATTTCGTACCCATTTGCTGATAGTTGCAGAAACGGCCTCCGGAATGGGAGGCCGTTTTCACTGATTCCAGTGGGTTTTCGTGGAGCGGGAGACCGGACTCGAACCGGCGACATTCTGCTTGGAAGGCAGACACTCTACCAACTGAGTTACTCCCGCAAGAGCGCCCGAAGTATAGCGCGGCCAGGTTCCTGCCTGCCAGCCGCTCGGGCGGCGATGCACCCGCCGAGCTGGCCGGCCAGTCGCCACTGGGGTAAACTTGACCTGATCGGTCGGAATTGAACCGCCGGCCAATTCGGGCCACCGATACCGCGAAACACCAACGATCAGTGCCGTCGGGTGCTCCCGACGGGTGAGGGTAGCGGTCGGGTGCCCGCCTCGGGATGGCAATCACTCACCGGCGCAGGCGGCCGGTGGGTGCGTGCGCCGCCCCGGGCCACGAGTCACGAAGTCACGATACCCAACGACACAACAGGAGCGAGCGAAGTGAAATTCACCGGACCGAAGGTGAAGAAATCCCGCGCGCTCGGCGTCGCCCTCACGCCGAAGGCGCAAAAGCTGATGCAGAAGCGCCCGTTCCCGCCCGGCCAGCATGGCCAGCGGCGCAGGCGGCGACCGTCCGAGTATGCGCTGCAACTGCTCGAAAAGCAGCGGTTGCGATTCCAGTACAACGTCAGCGAGTCGCAGATGCGGCGCGCCTACCAGAAGGCATCCCGGATGCCGGGATCGACCGGCGACAACATCGTGATGCTGCTCGAAACGCGGCTCGACGCGCTCGTGCTGCGGTCAGGGCTCGCCCCGACGATCTACGCCGCCCGCCAGGCCGTCAACCACGGCCACATCACGGTGAATGGCCGCAAGGCGACGATCCCGTCGATGCGGCTCAAGCCCGGCGACGTGGTCTCGGTGCGCGAGCGAAGCCGGACGAGCCCGCTGTTCAGCGACGTCGACATCGAGCGCGATCCCGTGCCGTACCTGGCGGCCGACCCGTCGGCGCGGAGCGTGCGCCTGGAGCGGCTCCCGCACCGCGAGGAGATTCCGGTGATCTGCGCCGAGCACCTCGTGGTCGA